>JAFSWV010000011.1 GCA_017444325.1 bacterium
ATACTTCACCAGCGAGAGCGGCCGCCCGACGCACGGCGCCTTCCCGTATTACGACCTGGTCATCGGCGACGGCGGTTATCTCATGGCTCTGGGCTGGGCGGGTACTTTCAAAGCCTCTTTTGAAGCCGTCAAGGGCGGAGAGCGCGTGGTTTTCGAATCCGACTTCGACCTTGAAGCTTCTTTGCTTCCCGGCGAAAAGATCAGAAGCGGCCTCGTTGTGATCCTGCCTTACGAGGGCAGGGACAAGACAAAGGCCTGGAACCTTTGGCGCCGCTGGTTCATCGAATGCAACATGCCGAGAGCCAACGCCGCGGGCGACCCTATAAAACCGTTCACCGCGGTCGGATTCAACCCCGACGCCGGCAAAGAGCACATCGAGCAGTGGGACGGCTCCTCCGCGGAAGACAGCACGACCTGGAAGAAAACGCTGGACAAGCTTGTCGAAGAGGACCTCGTGGCCGACGTCCACTGGTTCGACGCCGGCTGGTACTCCGATCCCAACAAGAACACCGCGGGCCTCTACTGGTACTCGAGCGTCGGCAGCTGGGAAGTCGATCCGGTCAAGTGGCCCGGCGAAAGCTTGAGGGAATACTTTGACGCCTGCCGCGAAAAAGGCATGGCGAACCTCATGTGGTTCGAGCCGGAGCGAGTCACCAACGTGGAAGGCCTTGTCCAAAACTACGACTACAAACCCGAGTGGGCGATAAACGACGGCGCGCAGCACCGCCAGACCACCAACGACCTCGGCAACAAGGAATGCTTCGAGTGGACGAAAGAGAGAGTCCTGGGCACCATGAAGAGAGTGGGCGCCGACATTTACAGGGAGGACAACAATTTCTCCCACGCCCCCAACTGGAAGTTCCACGACGAGGAGGAGACCAAGAGATTGGGCATCCCGCGCCGCGGCCTCACGGAGAATTTTTTGATCCAGGGCCACTACGCTCTCTGGGACGCCATCATCGACTGGCAGAAGACCAGAGGCGGCTGCACCTACGTTGACTCCTGCGCCAGCGGAGGCGGCCGCAACGACATCGAGTCCATGCGCCGCGGCATTCCCTTCATGCGTTCCGACGCCGACAGGACCACTTCCGGACTGCGCCTCTCCATGAGCTCGACGCTTCCATACTGGATACCTTTCCACGGCAGCAACAACAAGGAGACGAAAGGGGAGCTCGATCCGCCTTCCGGCAAGGGCAACGACTTCTACATCTCGCGCGCCTCGTATCTACCGGCGGCCTGGGGCATAGGCGGCCAGGTCACGCAGAACCCCGACCTCGACCTTCAGCTGATGAAGGACGTCATGAAGGAATGGCGCTCCCTCAATGATCTTTTGCTGAAAGACTACTACGTCCTGACGCCCTGGCACGCGGAAGACGACCTCAAGGGCTGGACCGCCTTCGCTTACAACGATCCCGAAACAGGCAAGGCGGCCGTCCTCGCTTTCCGCCAGGATGAGTGCGAAGAGGATTCATATGTTTTGAAACTGCCCTTTGCCGAAGCGGAAAAGACCTACGAACTGAAGGACGAAGACAGCGGCAAAGTTTGGGAATGCAAAGGAGAAGAACTCAGAGAGGGCGTAAAAGCCGCCCTTCCTGAAAAACGTTCCTCCCTTCTCTGGAGAATAGATATTAAATAACCAACATAGAGAACCACTATGAAAAAAGTCATTCTATTCGGCATTGCGGCCATTTTCTGTGCGTCCGCCTTCTGCGACGAACTCTGGTCCTCTGATTTCCGCTTCGACGGAAGCGAGATTACGGATAAGCCCATCATCCTGAGGACTACGGACGACATCTGCTACAGCACGTATCTGGTGCCGGGCGAACCGCAGTCTCTTGAGATCACGACGGAAGACACGTCTGATTCCGGAATCAACGCTCTCCTTTTCGGCGATTACATGTGCATTCCTTTGGAAGGCAGCATTCGCTGGGATTATGGCTCCGATACGTACAAGGATTTTCCCCTGGATGACACGTATCTTCTGAAAGAAACGATCTCGACCGAACTGGGAACGCAGGTCCTCTCCAGAAAAGTGACGCTCGTTCCGGAGCCGGCAGTTTTGCTGCTCATCGCTTTTGCGGGTGCGCTTTTCTTAAGAAAGCGCACAAAGAGCCTGCTTGCGTTGATCGCCGTTGTTTCCCTTACTTCTCTCAGCGCGCAGGCCAACTGCGTAAGCTACATCAGGGGCTTGCAGATATGGCCCTTCTCCAGAAGCGTCGTCATTACCTATGGCCTTCAGTCCGAAAATTCCGACGCCTCTTTCAACGTAACGTTTTATGGTTCCGTTGACCAAGGGGAAACGGTCTTCGACCTTTCTGAAAAAGGCGCTCTGTTAGGAGACGGCGCCTCTGGAACCGTGACCGGAACCGGAGAACATAAGCTCATCTGGACGCCCGGCGAACAGTTCTACTTCACAAAAAGCAATTTGAGAGTGAAGATAGTAGCGGAGGAATCGACGTTTGGCGAAGGGTATGCTGTCATCGACCTGTCCGGCGGACCGACTGCCGCCTCATACCCTGTCACCTACCTGGACAGCGTTCCCGAAGGCGGCTGGACGGAAGAGTACAAGACCACGAAGCTGGTTTTGCGCAAGATCGATCCGGGAACCTTCACCATGGGAAGCGTTGAATCCGAAGTTGGCAGGGATGTAAATGAAACATCGCATGAAGTGACGCTGACGAACGGCTACTACATCGGCGTCTTCGAAACGACGCAGAAACAGTACGAGCTCGTCACAGGGTCGAATCCCTCGATCTATACAGGCGATACCCGTCCGGTGGAATACGTAACCTACAACATGCTCCGCGGAGAAAATCTTGGCGCGTCCTGGCCCGACAGCTATGAGGTGGACGAAGACTCCTTCTTCGGCAAACTTCGCGCAAAGACCGGCCTGACTTTCGATTTGCCCACCGAGGCGCAGTGGGAATTCGCCTGCAGGGCGGGAACGACCACAGCCCTGAACAGCGGGAAAGATCTGACCCACGAAGACGAATCCTCCGTCATGGATGAAGTCGGCCGCTATCATTACGACCGCGAAGACGGGAAAGGCGGGTATAAAGACCATACCATAGTCGGCTGCTATAAGCCGAACGATTGGGGTCTCTACGATATGCACGGCAACGTGAACGAATGGGTCCTTGATCTCTACCAGGCCGACCTTGGAAGCGAAGCGACGACAGAGCCTTTGGGAGCGAGATGGAGCATGCACCGCACCATAAAGAGCGGACCATGGGCCGCCGCATCCCGGAGAGCCGGCAGATGCCGCTCCGCCGCCCGTGACTTCCGCAAGCCTGATAACGCTTCTTTCTTCGAAGGCTTCCGCATTGCGCTGGTCCTGAGCCCGTTTACTCCTAAGCCCTCTTATAAAAGGGTCTTCGAATATGAACTGACGCCCTCGACGGAAAGCACCCTGCCGATCTTCCAGGCCGCGTTCTACGGCAAACTGAAAGACGGTTCGGAAAAATTGCTGGAAGAAATGGGAAAGCTTGAATACGACGGCGCCAGCGGAATAGTGGCCGGAAACGGGACCCACAAGCTGACCTGGATCCCTGATCCCGAATACGTAGATCAGATGGACGACGTGGAGCTGAGGGTGGAATCCGACGACGTGACCAGTTTTGCCGATTATCTTGTGCTTGACACGGCAAGCGGCAAGATGCGCATCTCCGCAAACACTCCCGATATCAGCGACGAAAAGTGCAAGACGGACGAACTCTGGCTCAGAAGAATAGAGCCGGGGACCTTCGGCATGGGAGGAGAAGAAAAAGTGCAAGTCACGCTGACGAAAGCTTTTTATATCGGCATATTTGAAATGACGCAGAAGCAATGCCAGAACATTGCGGGCGGCAATCCTTCCGAATTAGTCGGCCCCACAAGGCCCGTTGAAAGCGTCCCCTACAACATGCTGCGCGGGACGGAAAAGGGCGACGCTTTCCCCGCCAACTATGATGTTGACGAAAACAGTTTCGTGGGACTGCTCAGGAAAAAGGCCGGCAACATCTTCGACCTGCCGACGGAAGCCCAGTGGGAGTATGCCTGCAGGGCGGGCACGACCACCGCCTATAACAACGGCACGGATGACAATTTGAAAGAAGTTGGCCGCTATCTCGGCAACAGGGACGACTGGAAAGGCGGATACTTCGAACACACAGTCGTTGGTTCGTACCGCGGGAACAACTGGGGCCTATACGATATGCACGGAAACGTCTGGGAGTGGTGTATCAACCGGAACGGTTCGTCAGAATCCACGGTAGATCCCGTGGGTCCTGAAACGGGCTCCGGCCGCGCAATAAGAGGCGGATCCTGGTTCGACAGCAGCTGCTGCTCATATAGCAGAGGCGGAGCCTCCACCTACACTTACAACAACTTCCGCGGCTTCCGCATCGCATTGCTGCCATGACGCGGCTAACGCTCGCATAAAAAAAAACGCGGAAGATGGTGACCTCTTCCGCGTTTTTTTTTATCACAGCTCCTCGCAGGGGAGGAGAAGGGCGGTGCCGTTCTCAAGATCGTTGAAGTCGATCTTGGAGCGTTTCAGGAGGCGGCGGAACTCCTCCAGGTTCTCAGGGTAGAGTATCCTCGCGATTATTACCTTGCAGTAAGAGTAGTGGTCCATCTCGGTCCTGAGGCCGGCGAAGATCGGGATCCTCTGTCCCATGAATTTCTGGATGGAGCTGGAATCCACTATGCAGGCGGTGTCGAGACCGGAAGCGGTGAGGGCTGTCAGGAGGTCTTCAAGAAGTTCTTCTTTGGCGAGTTTAATGATGAGGAGCTGCATAGTTTTATTCCGAGCTGTGGTCCTCGCCGGCGCGCCTTATGCCGTAGCGCGTCAGGGCGGGTCCGATTATTTCCGTGAATATGGTGGTGAAGAGCAGAAGGTTGATGATCATCTGGCTCATTTCAAAATTGCCGAAGTATAAGTTCAAGGGTCTGAATTCCCTTCTTATGATGACGGCCAGGGCGATGGCGATACCGACCTGGGAGACGAGGCCGTAGCCGATGTTTTTCCTAATCGTGTCGCTGGCTTTGCCGATCAGGCTGCCTATGTAGGCGCCGCCGACTTTGCCCGCTATGCGGCTTACGGTATAGACGGCCGCCAGGGAGAGCATGAAGGCGTTGCAGCAGGCAGTAAGCCTAAGCTGCGCGCCGGCCAATACGAAGAAGGCCGCATAGATGGGCGGCGTGAGCTGGTCGATGGCGGTAAGCAGCCTTACTGTGGAGAAGCGCCCGACGTTGGCGACGGTGAAGCCGAAAGCCATGTTGCAGAGAAGTTCCGAAAAGCCGAATCTGGTGGCCAGGCCGTCGCAGAAAATGATGGAGGCGCAGACGAAGAGAAGCATCTCCGCCTGAAGGGTGATGCTCTTAAGGACGGGCAGCATGGCCAGGCCGAGCAGCGCGCCCAGCCCCAGAGCGCCCAGAATGCGCAATAAGGGCAGTACGAAGGCCTGGACGATAGAGATACCGTCCGAATCGATAGAGCCCTTCAAAAAGGCCGCTGCGAAGGCATAGACGATAAGCGCCAGGGCGTCGTCGAGGCCCACTACCGCGAGCAGGGTGGTCGTCACAGGGCCTTTGGCTTTCATCTGCCGCAGCGTCATGACCGTGGCGGCCGGGGCGGTGGCGGAAGCCAGGGATCCGAGAAGGACGGAAAGCGGGAGGTCTTTCGTCAGAAGGAAAGTGCAGAAAGAGACGAGCAGAAAGGAGACGAGCGTTTCGAAGATGACGATGGTGGCAACGCAGAGGCCGACTTTTTTCAGCCGCTCCATTTCAAGTTCGGCGCCGATAATGAAGGCGACGAAGCCTAAGGCGAAATCGTTGGTGATGTCGAAACGCAGAAGGTCGAAACTTCCGGAATAGATCGTATGCCCCAAGAAGACGCCGGCTATGACGTAGCCTGTCACCCTCGGGAGCTTGATCATCTCCGCCAGGCGGCCCACGAAGAAACCCATCAGCATGGCGATGCCGAGGGTGAGAAGCGGGCTGCCGAGAAAGTTCTGGAAGTTATTCAGCATTTCCTTCGTTTACGATGATGTCGTACATGTCGCCAGGCGTAGGGGCGTCCATGAGTTTCTGGAAGAAAGCGCGGTCTTTGAGCTTCATGACGACTTTGGCCAATAGCTGGAGGTATTCCCTGCGGTCGTTGCCGGGGGCGATGATGAGGATGACAAGGTGCACGGGCTGGCCGTCAAGGGAGTCGTACTTGACGCCCTCGGCGGAACGGCCGATGGCGACGGTGAAGGTCTCGGTCTCGGGGCAGCGGGTGTGGGGGACGGCGATGCCGATCCCGATGCCGGTGCTCATGAGGCGCTCTCTGTCTAAGAGCTCGTCGTAGAGGGCTTCCACGTCTTCGTGGATCGCTTCGTTGACGGCTATTTTGGCCATTTCATAAAGGACATCGTTTTTGGTCTGGCCTTTCAGGTCGATTACGCGTTCTTTAGTCAGGAATGGAAGGATGCTTTGCATGATTTTATTCCTCAAAGGTTTTCAGTTATGAAACTAAGCATACGAGTGTAAAGGTGCGGAGTGGTGTGCGGACCGCCGATGCCGTGGTCCTTGTTCAAGACGTAGTGCATCTCGAATTTTTTCCCGGCTTTGATGAGGGCTTCCTCCAGGGCCAGGGAATTCTGGAAGTGGACGTTGTCGTCCGCGATGCCGTGGACGAGGAGAAGCTTGCCGGTAAGGCCGTCCGTGAAATTGATGGGCGACCATTTGCCGTAGTCGGGGTTCAACTGCGGGGTGGCCATGAACTTTTCGGTGTAGATGGTGTCGTAGAAGCGCCAGTCGGTGACGGAGGCGACCGCAATGCCGAGCTTGAAGACGTCGCCGCCTCTAACCATCAGGCTGCTGGCCATGAAGCCGCCGTAGCTCCAGCCGAAAACGCCGATCCTCTTTTCGTCAACGTAGGGGAGGGAGCCGAGGAACTTCGCGGCGTAGATCTGGTCAATGACTTCGTAGCGGCCGAGCTGTTTGTAAGTGCATTTCAAAAACTCCTCTCCGCGCCAGCCGGTGCCGCGGCCGTCCACGCAGGCTACGATGTAGCCTCTCTCGGCCAGATAGCGTTCCCAGCCGAACTGCCAGCCTTCCGTGGCGGCCTGGGAATGCGGGCCGTTGTAGAAAGTCATGAAGAGGGGATAGCTTTTTTTGGGATCGAACTTAACGGGTTTTACGATCCAGCCGTAGAGCTTGGTCTTTTCCGGCGTCACGAAATGGAACATCTCTTTCTTCGTGACGGGGTAGTCTTTCAGAAGTTTTTTCAGTTTGGCGTTGTCTTCCAGGACGCGCAGTTTCTTGCCGTCGCAAGAGTAGAGCGCGTAAACGGGAGGCGCCTGATTGGTAGAGTGGCAGTCGATGAACTGCGAGGCGTCGGCGTTGAAGGTAACGCTGTGCGTGCCGGGGCCCGCCGTTATGCGTGTGAGCTTTTCGCCGTTCAGGCCGACTTTGAAGAGCTGGCGCTGCAAATGGTTCGTTTTGGTCGTCTCGAGATAGACGAGCTTTTTCTTCTCATCGATAGCCTTGATCGCGGAGACGTCCCATTCGCCGTTCGTCAGGTGGCGGATGTAAGTTCCGTCCAGCTTGCAGAGCATGACGTGCCAGCGTCCGCTTCTCGAGGTCCTCAGAAGGAATTCCGGACTTTGCTTGAGGAAATAAAGCTGTTGGTCGATGTCGCAGTAGCGTTCGTTGGCCTCTTCGTAAACGCATTCCAGTTTCGTTTGCCCGGATTTGGCGCGCAGCCACTCGAAGTGGTTCTGGAGCCTGTTGACGATCAGAAGATACAAATACTGTCCCTTCGGCTCCCACTGGATGGTCGGGATGTAGATGTCGTCGTCGCCGGTCTCGAGTTTTACGGTCTTCTTGCTTTTCAGGCTGAAGACATGGCAGGTGACTTTGGAATTAGCTTCGCCGGCCCTGGGGTATTTGTAGATCAAGGGCTTCGGATAGTCGGTGCCGTGGTAGAAGTCGATGCGGTATTCTTTCACCTTGCTCTCGTCGAAGCGGAGGTAAGCTACGCTTTGGCTGTCGGGCGACCACTGGTAGCCGTAAGTCATGTACCATTCTTCCTCATAGACCCAGTCGGGGGCGCCGTTGATTATTTTCGTCGCTTTGCCGTCTTTGGTGAGCCTGATCTCCTTGCCATTTTCGAGGTCTTTGACGTAGAGGTCGTTTTCATGCACAAAGGCGACTTTTTCTCCGTCGGGGGAGAAGGCGGCCAGTTTCTGGCGCTTCTTATCGGAGACAGCGGTCACGGTCTTCTTCGCGAGGTCGTAAACAAAGTAGGAAGCGTAGAAGGTGCGGCGGTAGATCTTTTCGAAATTCACGGCCAGGAGAAGTTTCTTCTCGTCCTTGCTGAAGGCGTAGCTGTGCAGTTTCTCAGCGCCGATCTCTTTGTGTTTCTCGATATCGAAGAGCGTTTTCAAAAGCTTGCCGCTTTTAAGATCGTAAACGGTCACGCGCTTGGAATCTTCCAGGCGCGAATACGTTTTGTCGGAATTCATGAAATGGAACTGCGGAATGCCTTTGGAAGAAAAGATCTTCTCCTTGTAGAGCGCGTCAATGGTTATCGACTTCATCGTTTGTCTTATGGTTTAAGGTTAAAATTATTCCAAGCTTTTTTTCGCGGGATCTTTGATCTTCGGATCGCCTTTCGGGAAGAGCCTTTTAGTTTCGAACCTGGGGTCGCGGCCGCGGCGTCCCTGGAAGTAATCCTCGCATTTCTTGATATCCTCGGGGGAGACTTCCCGCTTGAAGGGGAGCGTCGGCGTGTCAATTACGTAGCGCCTGAGCCAGGTGAGGCAGATGTCGCCGGAAAGGAAGAGCGCCTCGGGCGAAAGATACTTTATGCTGTCGTCGCCGGTGTGGCCGAAACTGGTGCCGGCGCCGTAGCGGCCGTATTGGACGACCGGGATGCCGACGGCCGCAAGCGGCGTTCCGTCGGAGCTCATGGGAGCTCTTGAGCAGCGGCAGTTTCTTTTCTTTTCGAAGAAGAGCAGGCGCATGGAGGCGCCCAGGTCTTCCGGACCGGAAAAGAGGATGACGTCGTTGGCCAGAAGGGCGCCCATGACGTCGATGTTCAGTCCGAGGCGGTGCCTATCCAGAAGCGTTCGTCCGCTTGCGGGATCGAAAGATTTTTTGGCCCTTTCCAATTTGTCGCTCTCCATGAGCTCGTGAGCGTAGGCGATGGATCCGTGCAGTCCGGACTCCTCGCCGGAAAAGAGCACGAACCTCAGAGTCCTTTTCGGCTTCTTATTCGCAAGTATCCTGGCCAGTTCCATCGCTAT
>JAFSWV010000095.1 GCA_017444325.1 bacterium
TCCCCGGCGTCATCATAATCTGCACGTTTGTCATGATGATCACCTTCGGGCCCAAGGATCCCGCCGCCGGCTACTGCGGCGCGGCCTATGAAGGCGTCGCGTGGCTTCCCAAGATCTGCGCGTATCTTAAGCACCCCATCTACTGGCTCTTCGGCTTCGAGAATCCCGAGAACATCGCCTTCCCGCTTACAGCCATGGGCGCCGTGGGCAGCGCGCTCGGCCTCGTTCCGAAACTGAAAGTCAATCCCAACGACATCGCGGTCTTCACGGCCATCGGCATGTGCTGGAGCGGATATCTTAGCACTCACACGGCAATGCTGGACGCCCTGGGATACCGCAACGTCATCAGCAAGGCGCTGATCTCCCATACGATCGGCGGACTTTGCGCCGGCGTCTTCGCGCACTACGTTTACCTTCTGATATCGACGATCTTCTGATAAAAAAAGAGCGGGGCTTAAGCCCCGCTTTTTTTATTCAATTTAATTTTCTTTACTTCCCGTCGTAACCAAGGAAGCGCGCCTTCCTGTCGATGAAGGCTTCCTTCTTTCTCAGGGATCTCAAAGTGTCATCGATCTCGTTCCCAAGGCTCAGAGCAAACAGTTCGCCTTCTTCAGGAGCAGCCGTAGCCGTAATGAAGATCTCCTCGTCCTCATAATCAGCGACCGCTTCCTCTTCCGCTTTAGGTTCGACAAGACAGACGTCATCTATGACCATCGCTTGCTCTTCAAGTGAATAAGCGATCACTTTGGGAGACTCGCTGGCGCAGCCAGCTAGGAGCAATATGGCGGTGAGGGAAAGCAGGAAACGCATTTTATTGTCTCAAGGGAAATAGGGTTCAGGAAAACTTTCCTGGGCTAGAGTCACCGTTGACCCTTCGCCCAAAGCCTGGAAAGCCTTCTCAACATCGTCCCAGACGAAGATTCGGCGTCCCGCAGCCGCGGAAAGACCGCCCTCGGCCAAGAGCCTGACAGCCTCTTCGACTTCAGCTCTTCCGAAGGTAGTGTCAAAATTGAAGCATAAACCCCTGTTCATGGCAAGCGGCCATTTCTCCCAAGAGCTATCATTGCCAATTGAAACAACTTGTACTTTTCCACCCCTGTTAGTAACTTCTATGGCCTTATCCAGGGTCTGGGCGTCCGCGTTCGCGCAGAAAGTCACTTCTGAAACCTCCCCTTCCTTGGCCAGAGTATGTCCTTTGAGAGGCAGGATCTGTCTTAACATTTCCGCCTGCAAGGACTCTCCCAGGACCGCGCAGCGAACGCTGCTTTCCGTCTTGGGCAGAGCGCCCAGGAGGGCCGCGATGTGCGGCGCAAGTGACAGATCGGCGTAGCTCAAGGCCTTCTCGACTTTGCAGACGCAGTCGGCGGGAACCAGGACGTTTTCCGCCGCCAATCCCTGCGTGGCGTCCTTGGGAAGCCACACGACTACCGGCTGGCCCGCTTTCAGATCTTCATTTGCACTTTCAATGACAAGACCGGCCGCGGCGCTTCCCACCGCGAAGGGAGAAGGCCATTCGCCCTTGAGGTAAGAGAAGCGGTCATTTTCTCCCAGCGTAACGGCGCGCACTTCCACTCTGACGTAACCCAAGGGAAGTTTTTTCTGGCGCGGCCATTCCTCGTCGCGAATATCGTTCTTTCCGTAATAAGCTAAAACCCGCATAACTATAGATCCAGATCCTTGATGATCGTTTGAGCGGCGCTCTTTCCGGCGCCCATCGCTTTTATTACCGTAGCGGAACCGGTGACGATGTCGCCGCCCGCGTAAACGCCTTTCTTTCCAGTCCTCCCCTCTTCGTCCGCCACGATGTAGCCCCATTCGTTGCAGGGAAGGTCCGGCGTGGTCTGGCGGATGAGAGGATTGGCCTCGGTCCCCAGCGCCACGATCGCCGTGTCGATCTCCAGTTCGAAAGTCTCGCCCTCGATGGGAACTGGCCTTCTGCGGCCGGAAGCGTCCGGCTCGCCCAGCTTCATCTTCTGGCAGACCACCGACTTGAGATTTCCGTTCTCGTCGCCCGTGAATTTAAGGGGATTGCTGAGAAGCAGGAACTGCACGCCCTCTTCTTCCGCATGGTGTATTTCCTCTTTCCTGGCGGGCATCTCATCCCTGGAGCGGCGGTAAACGATGTCCACTTCCTCATACCCCATTCTGAGCGCCGTCCTGGCGGAGTCCATGGCGGTGTTGCCCGCGCCGAAGACCGCAACTTTCTTGCCCCTGATGGGCGGTGTCACGGCGTCTTCGCGGAAAGCCTTCATCAAATTCACTCTCGTCAGGAACTCGTTGGAGGA
>JAFSWV010000096.1 GCA_017444325.1 bacterium
CAAGACGCCCAGGCACCACACCTTCTTCGAGATGCTGGGGAACTTCAGTTTCGGGGCGTATTTTAAGAAGGAAGCCATCGCTTACGCCTGGGAGTTTTTGACCAAGGAGATGGGCCTGCCCAAGGAATACCTCTGGGTGACTATCTATCTGGATGACGACGAATCCTTCGAGATCTGGAAGGAGCATGTTTCACCTGACAGGATCGTGCGTCTGGGGAAAAAGGACAACTTCTGGGAAATGGGCGACACCGGTCCCTGCGGACCGTGCTCCGAGATACACATCGATCTTCCGGCTTACTTCGGCTTCGCCGAGCCCGCGCCCTTCGATGACAAGCGCTGCATGGAGCTCTGGAACCTGGTCTTCACGCAGTTCAATCGTCAGCCGGACGGAAGTCTGGAAAAACTGCCGCGCCCCTGCGTCGATACCGGCGCCGGGCTTGAGAGATTGACCTCCGTCGTGCAGAAGAAATACTCCAATTACGAGACGGATGTCTTCATGCCCTTATTGGACGCTATCGCGAAGCTTAGCGGCAAGGCCTACGTGCCGTTCCCGCCTCCCGGGAAAGTTTTGGAAGGCGCTGAGAAGGAGGCCTTCGATGGATCCATGGCTCACCGCGTGGTGGCGGACCATATCAGGGCGCTGGTATTCTCCATCGCGGACGGCGCCATGCCCTCCAACGAGGGCAGAGGATACGTTCTGCGCCGCATATTGCGCCGCGCGGCCCGCTACGGCAGGACCATCGGCATAACGAAGCCGTTTTTGGCTTCCCTGGTCCCGGTGGTCGTGGAATCCATGGGCGGCGTTTATCCCCTGATAAGAGAAAGGGAGAAATTCATCGAGGAAGTTATCAACGGTGAGGAAGTGCGCTTCTGCGAGACCTTGTCGAAGGGCGAGGAACTTTTCTACGAGATCGCCGCGGGCGTGAAGGACGGCAAGATCGCCGGCGCCGACGCTTTCAGGCTCTACGACACTTACGGATTCCCGCTTGACATAACCTTGGACATGGCCGCGGAAAAAGGCCTGACCGTCGATCAGGAAGGCTTCGAAGCCGAGCTTAAGAAACAGCGCGAGCGCGCCAAGGCCGCCAGGAACGTTTCTGGGAAAGTTTTGACAACGGACTATGAGGAACTTTACGCCACATTAGGCGACACCGTATTCACCGGTTATAGCGAAAACTCCGGCAAAAGCGTCGTGACGGCCCTGATGAAGAAGGGCGAAGGCAAAGTCGAGGAACTGAAGGCGGGCGACGTCGGACAGATCTTTGTTAAAGAAACGCCTTTCTACGCCGAGAGCGGCGGACAGATCGGAGACGTTGGAACGATCACGGGATCTGGTTTTGCGGCTTCCGTTACGGGCGCCATCCATCCAGCCCGTAAGCTGACGGCCCACAATGTGGAAGTTACAGCTGGAACGGTCAAGGTCGGCGACGAAGTCGAGCTTGCTATCGATCTTGAAAAGCGCGAAGCCACCAGGCGCCATCATACGGCAGCGCACCTTTTCCACGCGGCTTTGAGGGAAGTGGTGGGAAGCCACGCCACGCAGGCGGGAAGTTATGTTTCCCCGGAGAGAATGCGTTTCGACTTCCATTCCCCGAGAGCCTTGACGGAAGAAGAATTGTCTAAGATCGAAGCCAAGGTGAACGAAGTCATCTGGCAGGATATTCCCGTGGATACGAAAGTGACTAATGTGGACGAGGCGAAAGCTATGGGCGCCACCATGCTCTTCTCGGAAAAATACGGCAGCGAAGTGCGCATGCTAAAGATAGGGGACTTCAGTCTGGAACTCTGCGGCGGCACGCACGCCAAGTCCACCGGACAGCTGGGAGCCTTCTATATTTCGGAAGAGAGCGCTCTGGCGGCGGGCATCCGCCGCGTGGAAGCGCACGTGGCGGCGGCCGGCTACAAGGACGCCGTGACACAGCGCGCCCAGCTAAAAGAAGCGGCCAATTATCTGCACGCCCGCCCGGATGAGATCATGGGAAGGCTGGAAAAGCAGAGCGAAGAGATCAAGGAACTGCAGCGGAAACTGAAAGCGCTGCAGGGCGGCCAGGTCAAGGAACTGGCGAAGGAATTGACCGCGAAGGCTGAGACGATAGGCGAACTGAAAGTGGTCGTGGCCGACTGCGGAGATATGGACGGCGAAGGCCAGAAGACGCTTTGCGACGCCCTGAAAGCGAACCTGCAGACCTCCTACGCCGTGGCCATCGCCGTCAGGAACGGCGAACGCTGCGCCTTCACGGTTTTAGTTTCCGAGGAAGGCGTGAAAGCCGGTCTGCACGCCGGCAATATCGTGAAAGCCATGGCGGCTATCACGGGCGGCGGCGGAGGCGGCAAGCCCAACCAGGCCCAGGCCGGCGGCAAGGACGCCGCGAAGATACCTCAGGCCCTTGAAAAAGCGAAAGAAATGTTTGCCAATAAAAATTTAAAATAAACTCAAGGAAAAACAATGCAAGTCCCTCTTTTGGATCTGAAAGCGCAGTACGCTCCTTTGAAAGAAGAGACCATGAAAGCGGTCTCGGAAGTTTTTGATTCCCAGTATTTCATCATGGGCCCCAAAGTCAGAGAATTTGAGGAAGCCATGGAAGCCTATACCGGAGCCAAGCACGCCCTGGGCGTTTCCTCCGGAACGGACGCGCTTCTTCTGGCCTTGATGGCGCTGGGCATCGGCGAGGGCGACGAAGTCATCACGACTCCCTACACTTTCTTCGCCACCGCGGGCTCCATCGCCAGGACGGGCGCCACGCCGGTCTTCGTCGATATCGATCCAATCACCTTCAACATCAACGCCAATCAGATCGAAGCGAAGGTGACTGAGAAGACCAAAGCAATCCTGCCGGTCCATCTCTACGGCCAGTGCGCCGACATGGACAAGATAAACGAGATCGCCAAGAAGCACGGGCTCTTCGTCATCGAGGACGGCGCCCAGGCCATCGGCGCGAAATACAAAGGCAAAGACGCCGGAACGCTGGGTACGGTGGGCTGCTTCTCCTTCTTCCCCTCGAAGAATCTGGGCGGCGCGGGCGACGGCGGCCTGGTCACCACCGACGACGACGAGCTTTTTGCGAAACTCGAGAAGATGAGAGTGCACGGCATGCACCCGAAATATTACCACCAGTACATTGGCGGCAACTTCAGACTGGACGCTTTGCAGGCCGTAGTCTTGAGCGTGAAACTGCCGCACCTGAACGACTGGCACGAAGGCCGCAGAAGAAACGCGGCTTTCTACACCAAAGCTTTTGAGAAATGCGAAAAGATCATCACTCCCCGCGAGATGAACGGCAACTACATGATCTTCAACCAGTACATCGTGCGCGTGCCAAGAAGGGACGAAGTGATAGCCGGACTTAAGGCCGCCGGCATTGGCTGCGACATCTATTATCCGGTCTCTCTGCACATGCAGGAATGCTTCAAGTATCTCGGCTACAAGCAGGGCGCTTTCCCCGAAGCGGAAAAGGCCGCGAGCGAAACGCTGGCTCTGCCCATTTACGCGGAACTCACGACGGAACAGAAACAGTACGTCGCCGACACCCTCATATCACTGGTGGAAAGTAAGTAAGATATGCTCTCCCTTTTGGCACTGCTGACTTCCACGCTGCTCTCCTCCTTCGTTCTGGGGGCGATGCAGTATTTTGTCATGGAACAGCTGACCGGGATCTACGGAATGGACGACCGCGCCTGGATCACCCAGGCGGTGGCTGCCACCGTGACGGTCGGCCCGGCCATAATCTACTTCTTCTCCGGAGCTCTGGTCTCCGCTATGAAGAAGGCTTACGTTATGGCGCTTTCCATGGCGGGAGTTCTGCTTCTGCTGGCCGGGATCTTCTTCAGCTTAAAATTCGAGATCATTCCCGCCCTGTGGGTGAGTTTGACGGTCATCGGCGTCATCTTCGGCCTTTACAGCGCCGGAAAGATGTCCGCCATACCGTTTGTGCAGAAGAATCTCAGGATGTCCATGGCGGCCGTCAACGGACTCATGTCCATGGTCTTCATTTTCGGCCTGATGCCGGGCGCGTTCTGCGGAACGCTGATGTATCAGCACTGCCCCGATAGCTGGCATTACATTTTGGGCGGCGTCTCCATCGTCACTATCTTCATCTCCCTTGTCTGCCTGCCGAAGGGCGAGGATCTGACTTCTTATAAGGAAACGCAGCGCTCTATTATTTCCGGCACCAAGGACGTTTTCGCGAAGCACTGGACGCTTTTAATTTGCGGCGCCTCGCTCTGGGGCTGCGCCAACGCGGTCCAGATGGCCCTGAACGCCTACCTTACCATGAACGGGTATGCGACTATCCAGCAGGCCGCGACGCTGCCCGTAGCGGCCGCGGGAGGCGCTGTTATTGGCACTCTGGTGTCGCCTGTCATGAACAGGGCGCGCTTCATCTTCATAACCCTCTTCACGGTCCTGATGGGTTCCCTGATCTTCCTGGTCCCCCATATCTGCTACTCCACTTCTTCGGTCATGATCAGCACCGTGGTGATGGGCATATTCTTCGGGGCCGCGGTCAACCTCAACGACTCGACTTTCCTGGAGATCAGCCAGAAGGGCAATTTCGTAGGCATCGGCGCCTCTTTGCAGAGCGCGCTTTTGGCTTTGCTGTCAGCTTTGATCTCGACGCTGGTCTTCTTCCTCCTGCAGGTGGCCCGCGTCATCGACCCGAACCAGTCTTTCGTGGTCTTCGCGATCTGCTGCGGCGTCATCGTTCTTTTAAGCCTCGTGGTGGGCTTCAAGTACGGCTCCAGGGATCTCAATCCCGCGGTCGCCATCATGATATTGGGCGCCAAGATCCTCATGAAGCTCAGGTACCGCGCCACCATAGAAGGCCTGGAGAATATCAAGAGCGTGAAAGGCGCTCTCATTCTCCCGAACCATCCCGCGGAAATGGATCCCGTCATGGAAGTTCTGACTTTCTGGAACGCCGCGCATCCCAGAGTCGTTGTGATCGAGGATTTCTATAATTTGTCCAGCCTGCAGTGGCTCTTCAGAAGGTTAGATGCCATTCCCATGCCCGACATCGAGGGAACGGTTTCCGCCTGGAAACGCAGAAGGGTGGAGAAGGCCCTGGACGCCGTGGTGGACGCTCTCAAGCAGGGCGACAACGTTTTGATCTATCCGGGCGGCGCCTTGTGGCGTCAGGACCACGAGGTCATAGGCGCCAAGTCTGGCTTGCATTACATTCTTTCCAAAGTTCCCGAGGCGCCCGTCGTTCTGGCGCACGCTACGGGCTTCTGGGGCAGCTCCTTCTCCTACGTTTACGAGAACCGCCGTCCCAAGCTGTTCGCCCAGCTCTGGCACGGTTTGAAAGTCGTTCTGACCAATCTTATTTTCTTCGTTCCCAAGCGCCCCATCAGCATAAAGATCGAAATGGCCGAGGGCCTTCCCAGGAACTGCCAGGACAAGATGGAACTGAACGCCTGGCTGCAGAATTGGCACGACCAGTTCGGCAAAGAGCCGCTCTCCCTTTACACCTACAACATCTGGACGAAGAAACTGCCCGTGATGGCGGAGGTGAAGGAAAAAGAGAAAGTCGATGAAAGCACACTGAACGCCAAGATCCTGAAGGAAGTCACTTCCGAGATCGCCAGGATGAAGAAGATGGCGCCGGAAGAAATTTCGCCTAGCGACCGTCTGACGGACGACCTCGGCATGGACTCCCTGGAGACCGCGGAAGTTCTGGGCTGGCTTCAGGACAATTACGGCGTGACGGACGTGGCGCCCCAGGAGCTCGTCAACATCGCCGCCGTCGCCCATTTCGCCGCCAGCGCTTCCCAGCAGGTGCTGCCCGAGCAGGTGGCCCTGGCGCCGGAGGAATGGCGCAAGGGCGCAACAAGGCCCTGCGGACTGCCGGAAGCCGAGACCATCATAGAAGCTTTCCTGAAAGCCCTGGATAGGGGAGGCAAACTTCCCATGGCGGCGGACGAGACCTTCGGCATTCTAAGCTACGAGAAATTCAAGATGGCGATGATCGTCTTCGCCTCGCTCATAAAGGAAATGCCGGGAGAAAGGATCGGCATCATGCTGCCTTCCACGGTTCTGTGCGACATTCTGCTCTACGCTTCCATGCTGGCCGGCAAAGTCCCGGTGATGCTGAATTGGACCTTGGGCGAAGCCAACCTTAAGCATGTGGTGGCGGCCTCTGATCTCAGTGTCATTCTTTCCGCCGAGGCTTTCGTCGATAAAGTTGAGAATCTTCCCGTGGAGCTTCTGGAAGAGAAGCTTGTTCTGGTGGAGGACATGAAGAAGAGAATAGGCCTCTCTTTGAAACTGAAAGCCCTGAGGCAGAAGGGCTATTCGGCTGAAAAGATGCTCTGCGCCTGGGGCCTTAAAAACATTGGCTCTGACGACACCGCGGTCATCCTCTTCACCAGCGGCTCCGAGAACGTGCCGAAGGGCGTGCCTCTAAGTAACCGCAACCTCTTGAACAATATTCAGGGCGTCTTCGTCAATGCGAAGATCGTTATGAGCGACGTCCTTTATTCCTTCCTGCCGACCTTCCACTCCTTCGGGCTTACCATGACGACCTTGATGCCCACCATCTGCGGCATCAGGATCGTGCACTATCCCGATCCCACGGCCTACCGCAAACTGGCCTACGGCACCTGCAAGTGGAGCGCCACCGTCATGGGCGGCACGGCGACATTCATGAAGGGCATCATAAGAGCCGGTAAACCGGAGCTCTTCAAGACCGTGAGATTAGTGGGCGTGGGCGGCGAGAAGACGCCCAAGGAACTCTTCGATCTCTTCGCTCTGAGAGCGCCCCAGATCAACGTCATCGAAGGCTACGGCATCACGGAATGCTCACCCCTGGTCTGCCTTACCACGGCAGGGGACGAAGTGGTGGGCGTCGGACGCCCGATAGGCGGCATGGAAGTCAAGATCGTGGATCTGGAAACGCACGAAGACAAGCCCGCGGAAACGCAGGGACTCATAGTCGTCAAAGGTGTTAGCGTCTTCAAAGGATATCTGGAAGGCAAGCCGGATCCCTTCATTACTCTTGGCGACAACGAGAAGTGGTACAACACCGGCGACCTCGGTTACTTCACCAAGGCCGGACAGCTTATCATCACCGGCAGGGAAAAACGCTTCGTGAAGATCGGCGGCGAGATGATCAGCCTGCCGGCTTTGGAAGCCGTTTTGAACCATCGCTGGCCCTCTAGTGACGAGCGTCCCCTGATCGCGGTGGAATCCCGCGAAATAGAAGGGGAGAGGCCGGAACTTATAATTTTCTCCGTATTGGAAAATCTGACAGCAGAAGACGCGAACGAGGCTCTGAAAGAAGCCGGGATCGGCAATGTGGCCCGTATCTCTTCCGTCATAAACATTCCTGAGATGCCGCTCCTAGGAACCGGCAAAACAGACTACCGTTCACTTAAGTTAAAACTCAAGCAAAGCAAATGAGCAACGAACAAGACAACAAATCCTTCCGTTTCATGCCTTCAAAAAAATGGTTCGCCAATGAAAATAGGCCCGAACCGTTCATCGACGGCTCAACGATCCCTGAAGCCTATCTGAAAGCATGCGCGCGGTTGGGCAAAAAGTATATTTCCGACGCCGACGCGATACTTGGCGAACTGGACTACGCCAAATCCCGCGTCGTGACGCTTCTCATCGCCGACTCCGTCAAGAATATCAAGGCGGAAAGGATCGGCATCTTCATGCCGTCTCTGGCGGCCACAGACCATCTTCTGGTTGGCTGCATCATGGCCAAAAAAGTTCCCGTCCCCCTGAACTGGACGCTCGGCAGAAAAAGCCTGGAGCACGTTTTGAAGAGCGCGGAACTAACCACCATCCTTACTTCCAGGAAAGTCTGGAGCCGCATGGACAACGTGCCCAAGGATCTCTTCGAAGACAAGCTCATGTTCCTCGAGGATATTTTGAAAGCGGGCGCCACGCCCTGGGGCAAACTGAAAGCTTTCGTCAAGAGCCTGCTGCCCGTTGACACCATCCTCTCCCTCTACAATCAGAAAGACGTGAAAGAGGACGACGTCGCGCTGATACTTTTCACCAGCGGTTCCGAGAACCTGCCCAAAGGCGTTCCTCTTACGCACAAGAATCTGCTTATCAACAGCGGCGACGCGGCCGAGGCGCTCTTGGCCAATTCCCAGGACTCCATATTTTCCATTCTCCCGCCCTTCCATTCCTACGGCCTCACCACTTCCGTAGTGCTGCCGATGGTGGCGGGCGTCAGGACCGTGCACTATCCCAATCCTTTGGATTACAAGAATCTGGCCCAGATGCTGGAAGATTGGAAAATGTCCATTCTGCCGGCCACTCCAACTTTTTTGAAAGGCATTCTGAAAGCGGCCAGGCCAGAGCAGCTGCAGTATGTCCTTAAGGTCGTGTCAGGCGGTGAGAGAACGCCGCAGGAAGTTTTCGAGGGCTACGACAAGATCGCGCCCCAGGCCATCCTGAGGGAAGGCTACGGCGTTACGGAATGCTCTCCCGTGATCGCTGTCGGCGATTATAAGGCCCCGAGGACCGTGGGCGTGGGCAAACCTTTCAAGCACGTGAAGGCCGCCATCGTCTCCCTTGAGACCAATGAGAAGCTTCCTCCTATGCAGGAAGGCATCATCTGCGTTTCCGGCCCCAGCATTTTCGGAGGCTACCTTGACAAGAGTCTGAAGAGCCCCTTCCTGGAATTCGACGGCCTGACCTGGTACAACACCGGCGACATTGGCTACCTTACGGAAGAAGGCGTCATCGTTATTTCCGGCCGTTTGAAACGATTCGTGAAGATTGGCGGCGAGATGATCAGCCTGCCGGCTCTGGAGCAGATCCTGGAAGCCAAGTGGCCCTCCAACGCCATGGGCCCCAGCCTTGCGCTGCAGTATTTCGAAGGCGACGGCAAACCCTTCATCGTCATGCTGACGACCCAGGACATCGACAAGACGGAAGTCAACAACGCCCTCAAAGAAGGCGGATTCTCC
>JAFSWV010000097.1 GCA_017444325.1 bacterium
AAAAAAAAAAAAAAAAAACGCGGCCGCTCACGCGGCCGCTTTTTTTATTTGCAATCACCTGGCCTCAAAGGCCCACAGCATTGCCTAACGTTTCGCCGATGGGTTCGCGGATGATTAGGTCGGCGTTGCGGTCGTAGGGCGTGGCGCTCTTGTTGATGAGGACTATTGTGTCGCCTTTGAAGTAATTGAGGAGGCCGGCGGCGGGATAAACGTTAAGGGACGTTCCGCCGACGATAAGCGTCTTGGCGCGCATGATGTCTGTTACGGCGCCTCTGACAGTCGCATCGTCCAGCGATTCCTCGTAGAGGACGACGTCGGGCTTGATGTAGCCGCCGCAGGAGCACAGAGGGATGCCGTCGCAATTCTTGATGTAGTCAAGGTCGAAGCTTTTCCCGCAGTTCAGGCAGTAGTTGCGGGCGACCGAGCCGTGGAGTTCCCAGACGCGCTTGCTGCCGGCTTTGGTGTGCAAGGCGTCGATGTTCTGGGTGACGACGGAAATGAGTTTCCCTTCCTGTTCAAGCTTAGCCAGGGCTAAGTGGGCTTTGTTGGGCTTGACGCCCTCAACTAAGATCTTGTCGCGGTAAAAGCGGAAGAACTCCTTCGTATGCTCGAAGAAGAAGGAATGACTTAAGATCGTCTCCGGAGGATAGTCGTACTTCTGGTTGTAAAGTCCGTCCACGCTCCTGAAATCCGGGATGCCGGACTCCGTGGAAACGCCGGCGCCGCCGAAGAAGACGATGCCGTCGCCAGCTAAGATCTCAGCAAGCTCTTTCATTAAAAGGGATCGTACGTTTCGCGGTAACGGACGTTCTCTTTCTCGCTGGAGATCACCGGGAGAAAACGGCAGGCGCTCAAAGCGAAAGCCGCAAGCAGAATTAGGATCACGAGTTTTTTCATAGTCTTATTTTCCGCAACAATTCTTGTATTTCTTACCGCTGCCGCAGGGGCAGGGATCGTTCCTGCCGACTTTGGGCTGCGTTCTGACTATAGTCTTCTGTTTCAATGCTCCGCCCGCTCCGCTGTAAGCGACGTCAGACATGTGCATCCCCTCGTCTGAGATCTGGGTTCTCGAAGAGGTTGAAGAGCTGTCGCTGACGTCGTTGTAGCTGTAGGTCGCATTGCTCATATCCATCAGAGCCTGAGGATCGCGTACAGTCGTAAGGTTGAAGAGCGATTTGGCGACTTCGCCGGCCAGGCTTTCCATCATAGTGGTGAAGATATGATGGGCTTCCTTCTTGTACTCAAGCAAGGGGTCTTTCTGGCCGTAGGATCTCAGATACACGGACTCGCGGAGGCCGTCCATCTCGTAGAGATGATCCTTCCAGAACTTGTCGATGGTCATCAAAAAGACGATGTGCTCGAGCTTGCTGACGTTCTCCTCGCCTTCGATCTGGATCTTCCTGTTGTAGGCCGCCCAGACAGCGTCCCTAAGATAATGCTGCAGTTCGGAGGGATTCTTCATCAGTTTCGCGACGTCGTCCCTGACAAGGTTGACTGGGAAGAGCGTCAAAACTTTCGCGATGAACTGATTGACCATGCTGGAGGTCACTTCCTTGAACTCGCCCTGGGCCGCCATGAAATCGTCAACGATGTTGCCGGCGGCGTCATCCAAGAACTGCATGGCGTCTTCCCTTATGTTGTCGGTCATCAGAAGGTGCGTGCGGAACTCATAGATGACCGCGCGCTGCTTGTTCATGACGTCGTCAAATTCCAGCGTGTGTTTGCGGATGCCGAAGTTTCTTTGCTCGACTCTCTTCTGGGCCGTTTCGATGGAGCGGTTCAAAAGCGGGTGCTGCAGCTCTTCGTTCTCCTGCATGCCCATCTTTTCCATGAGCGTGGCGATCTTGTCGCTTCCGAACAATCTCATCAGGTCGTCTTCAAGGGAGACGTAGAATCTCGACGAGCCCGGGTCGCCCTGACGGCCGGAACGGCCGCGCAGCTGGCGGTCGATGCGGCGTGATTCGTGGCGCTCCGTGCCGATGATGTGCAGGCCTCCGAGTTCGGGGACGCCGGGGCCGAGTTTAATGTCGGTGCCTCGGCCTGCCATGTTGGTGGCGATCGTCACGCTGCCTTTTTGCCCGGCCTGGGCCACGATCTCAGCTTCCCTCTCATGGTACTTGGCGTTCAGGACGCTGTGGGGTATTTTAAGACGCTGGAGCATTCTGGACAGGACTTCCGACTGATCGACCGTAACGGTGCCGACCAAGACAGGCTGGCCTTTTTCGTAGCAGCGGCTGATGTCCCTTATCACGGCGTTGTATTTTTCCCTTCTGGTCTTATAGACCACGTCGTTGAGGTCTTTTCTCTGCACCGGCTTGTTCGTCGGGATACTGACGACGTCTAAGTGATAGATCTGCTGGAATTCCTCAGCTTCCGTTTCCGCCGTGCCGGTCATACCGGCCAGCTTCTCGTAAAGGCGGAAGTAGTTCTGGATCGTGATGGTGGCGTAAGTCTGCGACTCGCCTTCGATCTTGACGTTCTCTTTGGCTTCCAGGGCGCTGTGCAGTCCGTCGCTGTAACGGCGGCCGGGCATGATGCGGCCGGTGAATTCATCGACGATAAGGACCTTGCCTTCCTGCACGACGTAGTTCACGTCTTTTTCGAAGAGCACGTACGCTCTCATAAGCTGCGAAAGATTGTGCAGCCTCTCGCTAGTGTCGTGGTAAACTCTCTGGAAGGCTTCCTTGGCCGCGACTTTCTCTTCCGCGGTCAAACCTTCGTCCTCGTCGATCTTCATCGTCTCCTCGACCGGATCGGGGAGAATGAACTTCGACTGGTCTTCAGGGGAAAGCGTCGCAAGGCCTTTGTCGGTCAGGAAGACTTCGTTGCTCTTTTCGTCCATGGCGAAATAGAGGTCTTCCGTGATCTTGTGCATTTCCTTGCGCTTCATGTCGGCAATAAGGTCGGCATGGATCCTATCCAAGAGCTTGTGGTTGTCCGGGTCCTCCATCAGCTTCGTCAGCAGGTGGTTCTTCGGATTGCCGCGGCGGACGATGTACATCAAGCGGCCGGCTTTGTAGCGGTCGTTCTCGTCGCCCGTCTTCAGGAGCTCTTTGGCTTCATGCAGCATGTCATTGCACATAACCTGCTGCTTCCCTACCAAAGTCTGCACGAGACTTTTTATCTCCTGGTAATTATTTTCCTTGGAGACGCCGACCGGACCGGAAATGATAAGGGGCGTTCTCGCTTCGTCGATAAGGATCGAGTCCACTTCGTCGATGATAGCGTAATAGTGGCCGCGCTGCACCATCTCTTCCTTGCGCATGGCCATGCCGTTGTCGCGCAAATAGTCAAAGCCGAATTCGCTGTTCGTTCCGTAGGTGACGTCGCAGTTGTACTGGATCCTTCTTTCCGCGGGATCCATCTGGTTCTGGATGCAGCCGATCGTTATCCCTAAGAAATCGAAGACGCCTTTGTTCCACTGCGAGTCGCGGCGCGCCAGGTAATCGTTCACCGTCACGACATGGACGCCTTTTCCGGTCAGGGCGTTAAGATAGATCGGCATAATGGAGACAAGAGTCTTGCCTTCGCCGGTCGCCATTTCGGAAATGGCGCCGCGGTGCAAAACGATGCCGCCTAAGATCTGCACATCGTAAGGGACCATGTTCCAGACGTAAGGGGAGCCGCAGACTTCCCAGCTCTGCCCGCACAGTCTCCGGCAGACGTTCTTTATCACCGCGAAAGCCTCGATCATCAGATCGTCAAGAGTCTCGCCTTTCGCGAGCCTTTCCTTGAATTCCGCAGTCTTAGCCTTTATCTCATCGTCACTAAGTTTCTGGTAAAGCTCTTCCTGGGCATTCACCTTCGCAACCAGCGGACGCAAACGCTTAACCACCCGCTTGTTGCGGTTGCCCATGATCAGTTTCATTATCCAAGACATAAAAACTATACTCCTAATTCTGTATTTGTTTATTTTATCATATTACCTCTTGAAATAACCTCGCGCATGTGGTAAACTGCTAGACATGAATAAATTCAAAACAAATCTTCTGGCTTTCCTGCTGTATTTCTACAGCAAAAAGAAAAGAAAAGCCTTTCGCGCCAAGCACTACCGGAATGCCGAATACGACCGCGAGCTCCGCAAACGCGGCATCCTGGGCCGCGACTCCTTCGTAGGATTCGGCACCATAATCACTGACAAACGGACGCGCATCGGCAAATTCTGCTCGATCGCCAGCAATGTCATGATTGGAACCACTACGCACCCGACTCAGTTCCTAAGCTCTTCCTCCGTCTTTTACAAAGACATAAGCAATGTCACGGAAGGGCTGGCCCTCCCCAGATCCAAATGGGTGAAATACACTTTCTCGCAGCCCGTCACCATCGGCAACGATGTCTGGATCGGAAGGAGCGCCATTGTAATGGACGGTCTCACCATAGGCGACGGCGCCATAGTCGGCGCAGGCGCTGTCGTAACGCACGATGTCCCGCCGTACGCGATCGCGGTGGGAGTTCCCGCCCGTGTGATCAAATACCGTTTCGACGAAAATACCATCCAGCGTCTTTTAAAAGTGCGCTGGTGGGACCAACCAGACGAAGTCATCGCCTCACTCAAGGCCGATGATGTGGAAGGCTGCCTTAAGATACTGGAAGCCCTTCCCGAGCCTCCCGTTAAGTGATCAACGCCGCGCAAAGCGCGCGGTAGCAAGAGCCCGGCTATTTTTCGCCCTTCACTAACAGGCGGTAAACTTTAAGTTTGCTCCCTGCGCAGCCCAAAAGCCCGATTCTTTCCGCCGGGCGTTTCGTATTGTCGCCGTACCAGCCGATCTCACGGCCGTCGCAGATCAAAAAGAAGTATTTTCCCCTTCTCTGGAACTGCATCGTATGGCGGCCCGGCGTCAGCGCGAAAGCCTTTTCGCACACTTCGCCCAAGCCTTTCAGCCTTATCTTCGAAAGCTTGTTGCCGTATCCTCCCAGGAAGCCCACGCTGTCCTTGCCGGGATCGATGTCGCCTGTCCCACTCTCAAAAGCTCCCAAAACGGCGTCCGCTCCCGCTTCGAACTCCATCATTACCGTGAAATCCTCACCCTTGAAGCCCGGCGCCAAAAGATAAGCCGTCGCGTTCCGAGGCATATCATCCTTCAAACTCAGCGCGCCGTCCTTCACTTCGAAATATTCCGAAGTGCACTCGAACCCGCTAAGGTCCGCATCCT
The DNA here is from genome assembly GCA_017444325.1 of bacterium. GTDB lineage: Bacteria > Auribacterota > UBA3054 > UBA3054 > UBA3054 > UBA3054. The sequence goes on from JAFSWV010000097.1 coordinate 5,154, forward strand.
TCGAGA
>JAFSWV010000098.1 GCA_017444325.1 bacterium
TCTCCGGAACGTCCTGCAGCATGATACGCCGGGCCAAGCCTTCCGCGATAGCGGTCTTGCCTACGCCCGGTTCGCCGATCAGGACAGGGTTGTTCTTTGTTCTTCTGGCCAATACCTGGATAACGCGCCTGATCTCGTTGTCACGTCCGATGACCGGGTCGATCTTGCCCTGGCGGGCCGCCTCGACTAGATCAACGCCGTACTTGCCAAGCACGTCGAAAGTCGCCTCGGGATTAGGATTGTCAACTCTCTGGTTGCCTCTGATCTTAACCAGCGCAGCCATAAGTTTGTCGGGCCTCAAGCCGGCCGCGCGCAATATTTCCGCGCATTTGTCGTTCTTTATTTCGCCGACCGCCAAAAGCAGATGCTCGACGCTCACATAATCGTCCTTCATCTTGCCCGCCAGCTCGAAAGCCTTGGCGAACAGCCTTTCCAAACTAACGGAGATCCCTGCGCTCTGGTTGGAACCGGAAACGCTGGGCAGCTTTTCTATCTCGGCTTCCACTTCGCGGCAAACAGCGTTGCTGTTCACTTCGGAGAGTTCCAGCATCCTTTTAGCCAATCCTTCCTTGTCGGAGAGAAGGGCGGCGAAAAGATGCAGGATGGTCGTCTCAGGATTGTTGCGAGACAAAGCTTTGTCCCGCGCCTCCATCAGGGCCGACTGGACCTTTTCTGTCATTTTCTGGATGTTCATATATTTACCTCCTATGCATGATTACTATTTAAGCCTAATTATATATGCAATTATCGTGCCAAACTGCAAAAACGCATAAACGCTTGATTTAAGCCAATTAACAAAAGCGGCCGCAAAGTCAAAAGCGACAAAAATTCACACAAAAGCAAGGCGCAAAGTGCCATTTTGTCCCGAAACGGCCTGGCGTTAATAAGGGTAAAGGCCAGGCCAAAAGAGGTAATACAAGTGCGAAACTACCCTTAACAGGGCAGGCGTTACCCTTATTCTTTTTTCCCGAGAATGGATATGCCGGCAACCGCCAGACCGCCGGCCATGATTGTCAGCCAGGCATAGGGTTTTGTCGCCTCAAAATACATCAGGGCGAACATCGCCATAACGGAAAGGATGCAGATAGCCGGAATCAGTTTCTTTTTGCTCATAGGATCTTGGCGATGGAGGGGAAGACCTTGAGGCTGCGGGCGAGAACGTTGTGCAGGGCCGCTATGGCCATGCCGTAGTTGGTGATGGGAACGTTCTGCGCTTTGGCCTGCTGGAGGCGGTTCTTCATTTCCATAGGCGGGAGCATGCAGCCGCCGCAGTGGATTATGACTTTGTAGGGCGTGAGGTCCTTGGGATAGGTGCCGCCACTGGTGAAGTGGAAGTCGGGTTCGATGTTGAGTTTTTCCCTGATCCAGCGGGGAAGCTTTACGGTGCCGATGTCTTCGCACTGCCTGTGATGAGTGCAGCCTTCCGCGATGAGGACGGATTCTCCGCTCTTAAGAGATAGGAGCGCCTTGATGCCTTTGATCTGCTCTTCCAGGTCGCCCTTGGCTCGGGAGAGCAGGATGGAGAAGGAGGTGAGGAGAATGTTTTCCGGGACTATCTTGGAGACTTTACCGAAGGCCTGGCTGTCGGTCACGACGAGCGCGGGGTTGGGGAATTTTACAAGCGCGTCGGCTAGTTCCGTGTCCCTGGTGACGAGAGGCAGCGCGCCGGCTTCCAGGGCGTCCCTGATGACTTGCTGCTGGGGAAGAATGAGCCTGCCCTTGGGCGCCGCGGAATCGATGGGAACAACCAAGATGACGACGTCTTTGGGCTGCAGAAGGTCTCTGATGAGGGGAGAATCCTCTTTCTGCGGCTTGAGGGATGGGAGAGTTTTCTTTATTTCCTCTACGCCTTCCTTTGTCACGGCGGAGACAAGAAGTCCCTCTTTGAAATTTTTCTTCTGCTCTTCGCTTAATTCGTCGGCCTTGTTGAAGACCACAAGATAGGGGAGGCCTTTTTCTTTCAGTTCCTCAATAATGGCCTTCTCTTCGCTTTGCAGGCCTTTTGCGGCTTCAGCCACAACGATAGCCAGATCTGCGCTCCTTAGGGCCTCCTTGGTCTTCTCAATGCGTAATTGCCCCAATTCCCCGGTGTCGTCCAAGCCGGGAGTGTCGATTATGACGACAGGGCCCAAAGGCAGGATCTCCATGGCCTTTTTAACGGGGTCGGTGGTGGTTCCGGAAATGTCCGAAACAAGCGCAAGATCCTGGTTCGTGAGAGCGTTCACCAGGCTGGATTTGCCGGTGTTGGTCCGGCCGAGGAAGACTATATGCAGTCTGTTGGAAGCAGGGGTGGCGTTCAGCGACATAATTCAATACTCCCTTATGTTCAAGGCAATTGGCTTAGGAAAGAACGCATGGAAATTACGCTCGGCTTTTCCCTTATCTTGTCGAAGGCGTCCACTGGCTCGAAGGGGAGATCGGCCACGACCTGAAAAGCGTATGGCGCGTTCAGTTTGCTTTGCATAATATTCAAGGACGGCGCGACCTTGGTCTCGGAAGTTTTTACTTCCACCATAAACCAGGGCGCTTCGTCTTTCGTGACGAGGAAATCGACTTCCTTTTGGTTTTTGTCGCGCAAATAAAACAGATCGTATTCTCCAAAACCTAAGTCGTTCCAGGTGTCAACGGCCTTCAGAAGATGACAGGCCATAATCGTTTCGTTTTTCTGGCCTTCGTCTTTTATGCCGGACCAGTCTCTCAAATACCATTTCGGCGTTTTTTTTATGGCGTTGGGGAGAGACTTTGACCAAGGGGGAACGGTAAAGCCGAAGAAAAAAGCGATCAATACCTTTATCCAGGCTCTAATCGTAACTTCGCTGACCTGGATGTCGTTGGCCAGCGAAGAATACACGACTTGGCTCCCTGAGTTCTTGGCGAGAATGAGAGCCAGGGATTCCAGCTGGTCAAGCTCTTTTATTCCGGTTTCCTTGGCGATGTCGGTTCGGATCATTTGCTCGCGCCTGCTTTTCCGCCAGCGGCGCGAGAAGGCGTCCGAAGCGGCCGTGAACGGTTCCGGGAACCCGCCGAATCTTCTAAGCTCTTCCCATGTTTCATCGGACAGTTTTTTGGGGGCGGCTATTTCGGTCTTGGGCAGAGTCGGGCGAAGCAGTTCTCCTACGGACAAAGGATGCATATTGAAGGAGAAATAGCGCCCCATGAGGCTGTCGCCTTTGCCGCGCTTATGAAGGTCGAATCGCGCTGAGCCGGTGACAATGGTGTGGGCGTCTTCTCCGTAAGTGTCGAAATATCCTTTTAAAAACTGTTTCCATTTAGGATAGTGATGAAGCTCGTCGAGGATGATGAAGGGATGTTTGGCCGTCCGGATGTTCAAACCGATTTTTTCCGCCAGGGCGTCTTCGCCCTGGAGAATAACTTCTCTGTCTTCCTTTCTGTCCCAGTTGAAATAAAAGTCCGATAGTTCCTTGCACGTCGTGGTTTTGCCAACCTGCCTGGGTCCGGAAAGCATGATCATCTGGCGATACTTTTTGCAATGATCTTTGAAAATATCTAAATACATTCTTTTGATCATTTGTTTGTCCTCGCTTTTAGCGCTGAATTGATTTTTCTCCAGTATTTTCAAGGGATATTATAACAAAAGGTTGGAGAAAAAATCAATGCCATTCCAAAGGCAAGTTTGGAATGGCATAAACTATTCCAAAGTTGGCTTTGGAATGGCATTGATAAAAACGGGTCAGAAGCGGAAGTCGCGTTCGCCCTGCTCGATCTTTAGGAGGCGCTCCTTTAGGATGCGGCGGATGTTCTCGCTGGGGACGTTGTCTATTTCTTTCTGGATCATCGCTTCGCCGATCTCTTTGGTCTCGGGCGTAGCGTAGTCCATTAAGTATTCCTTCAAAGTCATCAGCGCGTTGGGGTGGCAGCAGTTCAGGATCTTCCTTGATTTGCAGAGGCTCATGAAGCGGTCGCCCGTTCTGCCTTCGCGGTAGCAGGCGGTGCAGAAGCTCGGGATGTAGCCGATCTTCATAAGCCAGTTCATGACCTGGTCTAAGGTGCGGTTATCGATGACGTCGAACTGGGCGGAGGATTCGTCCTCGGGCTCTTCCTCGGCGTAGCCGCCGACGCTGGTCCTGGAGCCGCCGGAGATCTGGGAGATGCCCAGGTGCAGAACGCGCTCGCGGGTGGCCTTGGATTCCCTGGTGGAGACGATCATGCCGGTGTAGGGGACGGAGACTCTGATGCAGGCGACGATCTTGGCGAAAGTGTCGTCGTCGATACTGTTGTCAAAAGCGGTCGGGTCGATGTCGTCGGCGTGGCGGATGCGGGGAACGCTGATGGTGTGCGGGCCGACGCCGAACGTCGCCTCGAGGTGCTCGGCGTGCATAAGGAGCGCCGCGAATTCATAGCGGTAGAGGGAAAGGCCGAAGAGGACGCCTAAGCCTACGTCGTCGATGCCGCCCTGCATGGCGCGGTCCATAGCCTCGGTGTGATAAGCGTAGTTGTGCTTGGGGCCGGTGGGGTGGAGGTTCTCGTAGTTTTCCTTGTGATACGTTTCCTGGAAAAGGATGTAGGTGCCGATGCCGGCTTCTTTCAGTTTCCTGTAGTTCTCGACGGTGGTGGCCGCGATGTTGACGTTCACGCGGCGGATGGCGCCGTTCTTATGCTTGATGCTGTAGATAGTCTTGATGCACTCGAGGACGTACTCAATCGGGTTGTTGACGGGGTCTTCGCCTGTTTCCAGGGCGAGGCGCTTATGCCCCATGTCCTGCAAGGCGGTCACTTCTTTGATGACCTCTTCCTGGGTGAGTTTTTTCCTCGGAATGTGCTTGTTCTTGAAATGGTACGGGCAGTAAACGCAGCCGTTCACGCAGTAGTTGGAAAGATACAAGGGCGCGAAGAGGACGATGCGGTTGCCGTAGAAATCTTTTTTGATCTGCTCCGCCAGGGCGTAGATCTTCTGGTTCTGTTCCGGCAGTTCGCAGGCTAAGAGGACGGAGGCGTCCCTGTGCGAGAGACCTTTCAGTTCCTTGGCTTTCTCTATGATGGAGTCGATCAGCGCGGCGTCGCTTTTGTGTTCGTCGGCGTATTTTAAGGAAGCCAATACTTCCTCGTGATCGATGAATTCTTCCGCGTGCGGTGATTTAACGTTATACATTTTGGCCTTCTATGCGAATTTTTATAACCGCTTATATTATACTTCTTTCTCTCTAAACTTGCTAAAGGGGAGTTCTGTGGCAAATAAGTTTCTGTGGTATAATGGAAAAAGAGGAAAAATTATGCCCAAAAACACTATATCCGTAATGAATCAGGCGATAGCGGCCTGCTTAGGCTTCCTTACCATCTGCGTTGTCGTCTATGTTTTGAAGATCGGGAAACCGGTATTGCTGCCTTTTGTCGTGGCGATCTGCCTGTGGTACCTTATAAACTCCCTTGAGGAGCTTATAAAAAGCATAAGCATAAAAGGCTACTCCCTGCCGACCTTCATCTGCTACATCATCGCTCTTTGCATCATAACGGGCGTGGTCTGGGCCATCGTTTCCATTGTGGTCTCGAACGTTTCGGCGGTCGTAAGAGCCGTGCCTTTCTACCAGGAGAAGCTCCAGTATCTCATCGACAGCCTGGCCGAGCGTTTCCATTACAACGCCGACGCGACGCTCAAGACCTGGATCAGGAAGATAAATTACAGTTCGATGCTCTCCGGCCTGGCGGGCGCCCTGCAGGATATGACGAAAAACACCTTCCTGGTCCTGATCTACATCATCTTCCTCTTCATGGAACAGGCTAATTTCCACCGCAAGCACGAGCTTTTCTTCGCCGCCGTTGCGCCGGAGAGAAAACTCGACCTTGTGATGTTGGAAGGCGTGACCGCCATGAGAAAGTATCTCGGCGTCAAGACGGTCGCGAGCCTTGTGACGGCTTTGCTGAGCTACGCCATCATGAGCTGGGTCAAGCTTGATTACGCGGCTTTCTGGGCGCTTTTGATCTTCCTCTTCAACTACATTCCCTCCATCGGCTCGATCGTCGCGACTATGATCCCGGCTATCCTGACTTTGGTGCAGTACGAGCATCCTCTGGTGCCTTTCTTTGTCGTGGCGGGCGGCATCACGGCCGTGCAGTTCCTTATAGGGAATATCCTGGAGCCGAGAGTGCTGGGGACGTCTTTGAACATCAGTCCGCTGGTGGTCCTGCTCTCCTTGGCTTTCTGGGGCGCTATCTGGGGCATTGCGGGCATGCTTTTGTGCGTTCCCATCATGTCCATAATCATCATGCTTTTCGCCCAGTTCGACGCGACGCGCCCGATCGCTATTCTGCTTTCCGCCAACGGCAAGGTCAGGGTTTACAAGAGCGAAGAAAAAGAGTCCTGAAAGCGCTAGCAAGTTGCAATTTGGGCGCGCTTTTAATACAATACCTCTCACAATTGAAGCCAGAATAGCTCAGTCGGTAGAGCAGCGCTTTCGTAAAGCGCAGGTCATCGGTTCAAGTCCGATTTCTGGCTCCATTTTTTTGTGATGGGGGTGCTGCGCATACCCCGTCGCTCACGGACTACGCGTGTATGGCTTTGATTTGCGTCCTCCGTGAGTTCGCTTTGGGGTACGCGCGTCACCCCCCTCCCCTAATTCAGATTCCATTTTTTTACTGAAATTTTCGGGCCGCATATACCCCCCGCTCACGGACTACGCGTGCGTGGCCGTGATTTGCGTCCTCCGTGAGTTCGCTAAGGGGTATGTGCGGCCCCAAATGATTCTATGTTGGCAAAAGCTTATTTTTTATTAAACTTTTTGTATAAGGCGGCGGCGGCGGGGGGCGGGACCATTTCGTCGACTTTGCCGCCTAAGAGCGCGATCTCTTTGACGTTGGTGGAGCTGATGTAGGCGAGGTCTTCCCTTGTCATCAAAAAGACGGCTTCGAGGTCTTTGTTCATTCTTCGGTTGGTTAAGGCCATTTGGAATTCGAATTCGAAGTCGGTCATGGCTCTCAAGCCTCTGACGACGGCGACGGCTTTCTTTTCTTTGGCCCAGTCAACGAGCAGCGTTTCGAAGATCTCGGCTTTGACGTTGGGGATGTCTTTGACGACTTCCTTGACGAGATTGAGGCGTTCTCTGGGAGTGAAGAGCGTCTTTTTATGCACGGCGTCGGCGACGCCGACGATGATCTCGTCGAATATCTTGGCGGCTCTTAGAATGACGTCCAGGTGCCCGTTGGTAATGGGGTCGAAGGTGCCGGCGTACACGGCGCGTCTAATTTTTTCTTTCATTCTTCCTCCTCGCTCTTAAAAGAGCCTATGCGGCCGAAAAGGCTAACCTGGGCTTTGCCGTAACTTATGGAGCGGTAGCAGCGCCAGGAGCAGATCTCCGTATCTTTAGCGCATTTCACGGTTTCATCGTGTTCTATTATAACAATCGTGTCGTCATTTGCGAAAGAGGAGCCGTCGATGGCCTCCAAAAGCTTGGGGATATCCACTTCCCGATACGGCGGATCGGCGTAGATGAGATCAACTGGGTATCCGGTCGCGTTTTTAAGGACGTCCCAGACGTCGGCTCTCCAGACGGTCGCCTTGTCGTCGGCGCCCAGGCGTTTGACGTTGGCGGTTAAGCAGCGCAAAGCTTCCGGCGCCCTCTCCACCATGATGGCGCTCTTGGCGCCGCGGGAAATGCACTCAAGCCCTATGGCGCCGCAGCCGGAGTAGAGGTCGAGGACCTTTTTGCCGGGGAGCCAGGTGTGCAGAATGTTGAAAACGGAAGTTCTGACGCGGTCGGAAGTCGGCCTTACTTCGCGGCCTTCCGGCGTCTCCAGGAGTTTTCCCTTGTATAATCCCGTGATGATTCTAGGCATCTTTTACTTCGTTTCCCAAATAGCGGACGGTTAGCATGGTGATGTCGTCGGACTGCGGGGCGCCGGCGGCGAAGGCGGAAACGTCGTTCCAGACTTCATTGATTATGCCCTGGCAGCTGAGATTGTCCTTGTTCTGCAGGAAAGCGTGGAGTTTTTCGTCGCCGTACATTTTCCCTTCCGCGCTGAAAGCTTCCGTGACGCCGTCGGTGTACAAGAAGATGGTGTCCTTGGGCTTCAGGACGATGTAGTCGTCGTGGTATTCGAGGTCCGGGCTCATGCCGACCAAAGAGCCGTTGTTGGAGCGCAGAAATTCCGCGCTGCCGTCCTCTTTCATGATGACGGGCGGGTTGTGGCCGCCGTTGCAGTAGGCCATCGTGCCGCTGCGCAGATTTATGACGGCGCAGAAAAGCGTAACGAACATGCAGCTCTCGTTGCTGGCGGAGCGGTCCTTGTTGATGTGGTCAAGGATGGCCGCAGGCGAGGCGTTGTAGCGCGCCACCGACCTTAAGAGCGTCTGGACGACCGCCATGTAGAGGGCCGCGGAAATGCCTTTGCCCGAGACGTCGCCCATGCAGATGCAGAGATGGCTGCGGTCCACGAAGAAGACGTTGTAAAGGTCGCCGCCGACTGACAGGGCGGGGCAGAGGATGCCCGCCGTTTCGATCCTCGGCTCGTTAGCGTTCACCCTTTCGAGCTTCGGCAGAAGGCCGCGCTGGATGTCAGAGGCGATCTGCAGTTCGCCCTGCAGACGCTTCTTTTCCTCTTCCGCCTGGTCGAGCCTTTTGGCGGCTAGGCGGACCTTCTTGAAGTAGCGGTAAACGTCGGTTATGAATTTCGTAAAACGCATTTATTTTTTCCTGCCCCAAACGGGCAGATTTTCAAGTTCGTTTGAGAAAGCGGCGCGCTGCCAGTCTCTCGTGTCTTCCTGAGGATCGTTGAATTCCGCTTTCCTTTTCTCCGGGTATAAGGAAAGTCTTTCCAGAGAAGAGGAGGGCCAGATCAAAGAAGGCTCGAGATGCAGTTCCTCGCCTTTCTTGACGCGCCAGTCTTTCAGCTTGCCCATTCTCTCCATGGAGGAGCGCCGCCAGATTGGCAGTTCTTTTTTGAATTCCACCACTACGAGAGGCGGGAGTTTTTCCGCCGCTCTCAAAGTTTCCCTCAGCTCCTGCCCGTGGTGGCGCAGAAAGAAGGGGCCCAGCCCCGTGACCTTGGCGAGGTCGCACCTTGGGTTCCTGGCGAGGTGGAACATCGTCTGCGAGCCTAAGACCTTAAAAGGCGGCCGGTGGCGGCGCAGCGCGATTTTTTCCCGCATCTGGAAGAGCGAACGGAAAATGGCAAGCTCCTTAGGTGAAAGGGCGTGCCAGCCTTTGATGATCGAGAAGGCCAGTTCGTCCGGCAGCGGTTCCTTGAAGCGCATTCTCGCCATGCGTTCCGATTCCTCCGCGACCCAGGAAAGGCGGCCTTGCTTTTTAAGCAGCGCTTTCTGGCGCTTCGCGAGCTTTATGAGGTAGGCGATGTCGTTCACGGCGTAGCGCAGCGCCTCGTCGGGCAAAGGTCGCTCGCCCCAGTTCATCTGCTGGAGCTTCTTGTCTTTCACGATGTCGATGCCGAGGTATTCCTTGATGACGGCGCCGAGGCCGGTGTGCGTCGAGCCCAAAAACTGAGCCGCGATGGCTGTGTCAAAGATGTTTTTGACTTCCGCATGGTAGTCCCTGAAGAGGGAGCGCATGTCGTAGTCGCAGGAGTGGAAGATCTTTTCGATGTTTTCGTCGCCGAAGAGGTCTCTCAAAAGCTCGCCGTCGCCCACGGCCTCAGGATCCACTATGAAGTGGTAGCCCGGGCAGCCGAGCTGGATGAGACAGATCGATTCGGGGTAATAGTGCAGGCTGTTGGCTTCCAGATCGACTGCTATGGAAGGGTTCTCCTTCAGGATGGCGGCGGCTTTCTGCCATTCGTCGTAAGTCCTGACGTAGATGAAATCGTGTTCCGGAGTGAAAGACTGGCCCCTTAAGCCGGCCAGGAACGCGCGGAAGGAATTGAGGTTTTCCCTCGCGGCGGACCTTATCACTCTAAAGCATGTTGACAATCTCATCAGCTATCCTTGCGGTTACTCCCTGCTGGGTGCGGATGTAGGCCTGGCCTCTCTCGACAAGGTCGAAAGCGCGCTTGTGGTCGCTTAGGATCTCGCAGACCTTCTCTTTCAACTGCCAGGCGTCCTGGGCGATTTCGGAACCGCCTCTTTGGGCCAGTACGTCCGCTATGCCCCTGAAGTTTCTGGTGTGCGGGCCGTACAGCGTCGGGCGGCCCAGAGCCACCGGCTCCAGCATATTCTGCCCGCCGCCGGGAGAGAACATCGATTTCCCGACGTAGGCGATGGAGCTCAGAGTGTAGAAGCGTTTCAGTTCGCCGATAGTATCGACGATGAAGACTTCCTTCTTGGGGTCGGTGAATTTTTCGCCAAGCGAGCGCCTTCTCGGGATAAGCCCTCTCTTTCTGACTTCTTCCGCCATCGCTTCGCCGCGCTCCGGGTGGCGGGGCACCATGATGAGGCCGAGTTCCTTGTGCTCTCTTCTTATGAGCGAGAAGACGTCTAAGATCATGCCGTCCTCGCGGCCGGATTTCTCCAGCGCCGCGCCCAAAAGTATCTCGAAGTTCTCCGGCATGCCCAGTTCCTCTATGAGGGCCTGGTCGCGCGGCGCGGGCTCGTAGGCCGCCACCGAGTCGAACTTGATGTTGCCGTCGCAGCTGACCGTTTCGGCCCTGGCGCCCAAGCGCAGCAACCGCCTGGCGTCGCCCGGCGTCTGCATCATGCAGCGGTCGATGTTTCTAAGGACATCCCTGACGAAAAGCTTGATCCGGCCGTAGCCGTGGAAAGAGTTGTCGCTGAGGCGTCCGTTGGCCAGAAGAATGGGAACATGGCGTTTGGCCAGGCCCCAGATGAAGTTCGGCCAGATCTCGGTCTCCATGACGACGGCCGCGACGGGGTTCACGACTTTGATGACGTGCTCCATCGAGAAGTAGAATTCCGCCGGGAAGTAGATGAGCCCGTCTTCCGGCGGCAGCTTCTTCTGAGCGATCTCGTAGCCCGTGGCGGTCGTAACGGAGACGACAAACCCGTACTTGTCCTTCAGCATCGGCCTGAGGACGTTCAAAAGCGTCAGCGTCAGGTTGAATTCGCCGACGGAGACCGCGTGGAACCAGATCCTCGGCTTGTCGGGGAGGCGTCTTTTCTGCTCTTTGGTCAGAAAGCCTAAGCGCTGCCAGAAGTTTACCCTGTGCTTTTTCTTGGACAGAAGCACCGGCAGCCAAATAGGGGAAGCCACCACCACCGTGGGAAGCAGGACCAGGTTGTATAACTTACTGTAATAAGACATTTGAGTTATTATATCAGAAGCCGGACCTCAAAGGACATAAGTCATGACATAATCGTCCATAACGTAGCCGTCCCCAATGTCGGTGACGATCGCGTCGGTTATTGTGAAGCCCCAATTTTTGTAGGCCGCGATGGTGGGGAAGTTGTCCTTCTTGACGGTCAGGACGACGCGGTCCTTTCCGTTTTCCAGAGCGTATTTTTTGATCTTTTCGAAAGCTTTCCTGCCGAAGCCCTGGTTGCGGAATTCTCTGATCATGTAAAGCTTGGACAGAAAGAGATGGTCTTTTCGTAAAGCAAGCGCGGTGTAGCCTACGGTCTTTTCGCCGTCCCTGACGTAGAAGTAGGCGTAGTTCTCGTGCGCGATCTGATGATTCATCGCTTCTTCGGATTGGAACTTCTTGATCATGTGCTCCGTCTGGCCTTCAGGGAGTTTCGGCAGCCAGTGTTCGAGCCAGATGCTTTCCGCCAGCTTTGCCATTGCCTTAATGTCAGTTGCTTTCTCTAAAGTCACTTCACTCATTTTCTTCTCCGAAAAATTCTTTGATTACGGCGGCGGCCTCCTCCGTGGAAGTCACGGCAACGATTCTGCGCCGGAATTCCGCGACGCCCAACTTTCCGCGCCCGTAGGCGCAGGCGATGCGGCGGATGTGCAGGCTTGCGCCCTTTTCTCCGTAAGTTTCTTTAAGGAGTTCGAGGTGCCGGAGGGCGAGCTCTCCTTTTTCCGGGTAGGAGGGATCGTCGATAAGAGTTCCGTCTTCGAGGTAGCGCGCCACTCTTCTGAAGAGCCAGGGCGCGCCCATGGCGGCCCGGCCGATCATGATGCCGTCGCAGCCCGTCGTGTCGATTATTTTATTCGCGCGCAAAGGATCGACGATGTCGCCGTTGGCGATGACAGGGACGTTCGGATCAATTTTTTTGACCGCCTTCACTACTCTGGCGATCTCGTTCCAGTCGGCGGTCCCGGCGTAGCCCTGGGCTCTGGTCCGGCCGTGCACCGCGACGCATTGCGCGCCATTATCTACCATTCTGGCCGCGAACTCCGGCCCGTTGATGGAATTGGAATCCCAGCCGATCCTGATCTTCACCGTGAGCGGGATCGAGATGGCGTTCCTCACCGCTTTCACGATTTTGGCGGCGGTCTCCGGCTCCTTCATCAAGACCGCGCCGCCACCCGTTTTGACGACTTTGGAGACCGGGCAGCCCATGTTGATGTCTATGATTCCGGCGCCCAGCGCTTCCATTTCGGAAGCGGCCGCGGGCATGAATTCCAGGTGAGAGCCGAACAGCTGCACAACGAGCGGATACTCGTTGCGGTCGCTCTTTAAAAGCGCTTTGGTCTTCTCATGCGCGTGGATGACGGAGTGACAGCTGATGAGCTCGGTATAGAAAAGCCCGCAGCCGCCCAGTTCCCTGACTATGCAGCGCATGGGATAATCGCTGTAGCCCGCCATGGGCGCCAGCGCGATAGGGGGAGAAAA
>JAFSWV010000099.1 GCA_017444325.1 bacterium
ACCCTGGGCTCTCCGCAGCGCGAGGACAACATCAAAAAGCTGCACATACCGCGCATCTCTTACGTTCCTGACAAGGTCAACGAGCCGCATCTTCTGATGGAAGTCACGAACCAGATCATCAGCGAATTCACGAAAGAGCAGACTTACGAAGTGGTGCCCACAGCGGAAGAGGCTGACGGCGAACTGAGAGTCCAGCTTGTTGACTTGAAGTTCAGGCCGACGCAGTTCGTGGACAAGACTCAAGACGCCAACGCCGCCGGCGTGGCCACGGCTTTCCGCGCGATCGTTTTCGCCAACATCACCATGTACGAATACCAGGACGGCGAACCTGTCGCTATCTGGAGCAGGAACAATGTGAGGGGAAAATACGATCTTCTGACGACCGACGACATTTCCGTCACGCGCCACCAGGCGATCCTCTTGGCCTGCGAAGACCTTGCTCAGCACATCTGCGAACAGGCGGTCGAGCGCTGGTAAAATTTGAAAACAAATAACAAAACAAAATAAACAAATAAAATAAGGAGACAAATATGTCTAAAGAATGCGATATCTGCGGCAAGAAGCCCTCTGTCGGCAAAAAGATCATCCGTCACGGTATTCCGAAAAAGAAAGGCGGCATCGGTCTTCACACCACCGGCATCTCCGTCCGTCGTTTCATGCCGAACCTTCAGAAGGTCCGCGTCAGAACCGAAGACGGCACCGTCATGACCGCCACCGTTTGCGCCCGCTGCATCCGCTCCGGCAAAATAACGAAGGCCTGAAGAACCGCTTTATGTCCCTGAACGTTGGGATAATTCCGGCGCGCTACGCGTCGACGCGCTTTCCCGGCAAACCCCTGAAATTATTAAGGGGCTTGCCGGTAATAGCCCACGTCTGCGCCGCGGCCGCCAAAGTCAGGAATCTATCCCATGTTTACGTTGCCACCGACGACGAGAGGATAGCCGAAGCCGTAAGATCCTGCGGGCATACGCCCATCATGACCAGAAGCGACCATTGCTGCGGGACGGACAGGATCGTCGAAGCTTTGGGAAAGCTTGAAGTCGCGCCGGACATCGTAGTCAACATTCAGGGCGACGAGCCTTTGATCGACCCCATAGCGGTGGAGAAAGCGATCGACGCCTTGGAAAATTCCGACGCCGACTGGTCCACGCTCGTCTATCCAGTAAGCAGGGAAGAAGCCCAGAATCCCAACAAAGTCAAGGTCGTTCTTGACCAAAAGGGGAGAGCGCTTTATTTTTCCAGGGCGCCCATCCCTTATCCCAGGGACGATTTCAAAGCCTCTTACTTCGCCCACATCGGGCTCTACTGTTATAAGAGGGAGGCTCTCTTAAATTTTGCGAAAATGCCCGCCTCTCCCTTGGAGAGCAGCGAGAAGCTCGAGCAGCTCAGGGCGCTCGAGAACGGCATGAAAATAGTCTGTGTAAAGGTGGACGGCGCCGCTCCCGGGATAGACACTCCGGAAGACCTGGCCGCCACGGAAGAGATATTAAAAGCGAGGGAGAGATCTTGATGGCTGAAAACAAATACGACATCAGCGTCAGCGCCGCGCCGGAAAAGAAGGCGACGCGCAAAGTCAGGATCGCGTCCTTTTTCGCGGGCGGCGGCGAGAAACTTTTCTTCATGGCCGGCCCCTGCGTCATTGAGGGCCCCGACAAAGTTATGGAAGAAGCCAAGGCGCTTAAGAAAATTTCGGAAGAAAAAGGCTTCTCCCTTGTGTTCAAAGCGAGTTTTGACAAAGCGAACCGCACTTCGGTCAAAAATTTCCGCGGGCCCGGATTGGAAAAGGGCCTTGAGATACTTGCCGAAGTAAAGAAAGAGACCGGGCTGCCCATAGTGACCGACGTGCACGAAAGCTGGCAGGTCGAGAAAGTTGCTGAAGTTGCTGATGTAATCCAGATCCCGGCTTTCCTCTGCAGGCAGACTGACCTTCTTGTCGAGGCCGGCCGCAGCGGACGCGTGATAAACATCAAGAAGGGCCAGTTCGTGGCTCCCGAAACGATGGCCCAGGCCGTAGCCAAAGTGGCTTCGACCGGAAACGAGAACATTATGCTGACGGAAAGAGGCGCTACTTTCGGCTACGGAAATCTTGTGGTCGATATGCGTTCGCTTTCCATCATGCGCAGGATGGGCGTTCCTGTCATTTTCGACGCGACGCACTCCGTTCAATTGCCCAGCGGGCAGGGAAGCTGCTCGGGCGGCGACAGGAAGTTCGTGCCCTTGCTGGCCAGAGCCGCCGTGGCGGCCGGCGTGGACGGCGTTTTCATGGAAGTTCATCCCGACCCCGAAGTGGCGCTCTGCGACGGCCCGAACAGCTGGCCGCTTTGCGAATTCGGTCAACTTACCGATATGCTTATGAAAGTTGACGAGTGCGTCAACGGAGAATAGAGAATGGATCATCTTACCGTAGCAAGAAACGTACTGAAGCTGGAAGCCCGCGCCATAGACGACGTCTCTATGAGGCTCGACGAATCCTTTTCCAAGGCCGTTGAGCTGATGTACGCCTGCAAGGGGCGCGTGATAGTCCTCGGCATGGGCAAATGCTTCCATATCGCCAGGAAGATCGCGGCCACCCTTGCTTCCACCGGAACGCCCGCTTTCGCCATACACCCGGGCGAAGCCTTCCACGGCGACCTCGGCATGGTCATGAAGGGCGACGTCGTGTTGGCGCTCAGCAACAGCGGCGAGACCAGCGAAGTCACGGCCATCCTCCCTTGCCTCAGGCAGCGGGGCGCCAAGCTTATCGCCATGACCGGTAGAAAGGATTCCACGCTCGCGAAAGCGGCCGACGAATTCATCTCCAGCTACGTTCCCAAGGAAGCCTGCTCTTTCGGCATGGTGCCGACCTGCTCCTCCACGGTGCAGCTGGCGCTGGGCGACGCGCTCGCCATGGCTTTGGTCGAGAAGAGAAACTTTACGGAAAAAGATTTCGCTCTGCTGCATCCGGGCGGCGCCCTTGGCCGCAAGATGATGAAAGTCGAGCAGCTGATGAGGACGGGCGAGCATTTGTGCAAAGTCAGCCCCGACACCATTGTCAGAGACGTGGTCGTTCTGATGACGAAGACCAAGAACGGCGCGGCCTGCGTTGTGGATTCCGAGGATAAGCTCTGCGGATTCTTCACGGACGGAGATTTCCGCCGCGCGATGCTAAGCGATCCCGAGGCTATCATGCAGCCGGTCTCCGCGGTCATGATAAAGGAACCGCACACCATCACTCCCGGCTACCTCGCTTCGGAAGCCGCGGAAATAATGGGCGGAACGGTCAAGAAATTCTCGCAGCTGCCGGTGGTAGATGAGAATGGAAAACTTCTCGGCCTTTTGGACGACGACGAACTTATAGGAATGTAACAATGCCCCATTGGCAGGACAAGAATCCCACCGAGGAACAGTTCAAGACTCTGCGCTCCATAAAAGCGATCGCGGTCGACATCGACGGCGTCATGACGGACGGCGGCATCATCTACGGGACCGCCGGGATGGAGCTGAAGCGCTTCGACTGCAAGGATGGTTTGGGTGTCAGGCTCTGGCTGAAAGCCGGATATGATTTCGCGGTCATTACGGGACGCGAATCCGTCGCCGTGAGCGAACGCGCCCAGGATTTCGGATTGAAATACGTCTATCAGAAATGCGGCGACAAGGCGGAAGTTTTGAAACGCTTTTCACTTGATTGCGGCGTTCCTCTGAACGAGATCTGCGTCATCGGCGACGACATCATAGACATTCCCATGCTGAGGGAAGCCGGTCTTCCCGTTGCGGTGGGGGACGCTTCTATGGAAGCGAAGGCGGCGGCTCAGCTGATCACTCTGAAAGAAGGTGGTAGAGGCGCTGTCAGAGAAGTGATAGAATATATTTTGAAGAGTCAGTCCCTTTGGGAAAAAGTCATAGCCGATTATTATGCTTAAGCTTTTATTTATAGTTTTGTTCCTGGCCGCTCCTCTCTTCGCGGAAGAGAAAGCCCCCGCCAAATCGGCGGTCGCGGCCACGCAGAACGTGAAATCCGGCAACAGCCGCGACGAGATGCTCGACGAGATGGAGATGCTGGACGGCGTGACTTTGATGGAAGTTGACGAGACCGGCGACCGCCGCTGGGTCCTGGAAGGGTCGAGCGCCAAGCAGTCGGAAGGCGTCAAGATCCGTTTCTTCGACGTTATCGTCACGCTCTTCAGGAAGGACGGTTCGGTCGTCAAGCTTCTGACGGAATACGCGGACGTCAACAGGGAAACGGGCGAAATAGAGACTGACAAGACCGTTCAATTGCTGGACGGCGACAGAGTGATTAAAGGACGCGGCCTTTACGTCATCTACACCAAGGAGAAGAAAGAGTGCAAACTTTTCCATGACGTGGAGATCAAGGCCAAGATAGAGAAGAACAGTATTGATGTTTTCAAAGCGGGGAAATAGCAATGAAACTCAAAGCGTCGATATCCATATTTTTATGCGCTGCTTTGGCCGTCTTCGCTAAAGAGGAGGCCAAGAGCGACGTTACCATCAATTCCGATGAGCTGAAGTACTCCTTTGAGGAGAACACGGCTTACTTAAGGGGCCACGTCGTCGTGACCGACGGAGAGCGCAAGCTTACGACCGACAACGCCACCGTCTATTTTGAGGATGACAAGAAGGGCGGCGACCAGGCCGTCGAGGAGCTCGGTCTGAAAGGCGTGGACGGCTTTTCGCGCGTCGTGGCGGTCGGCAACGTGCACGTCGTTTTCAACGACCAGACCAACACCAAGACGGAAGTCATAGCGGACCGCGGCATCTGGGAGAAAGCCCAGAACAAAGTCGTTATGACAGGCGGCCCGCCGATCGTCCGCAACGGCTCCAACTACATTCGCTGACGCCGCCTGACGGTCGATCTTCTGAAGGCCAAATGCGATTTCGAATCTCCTGAGATCATTCTTACGCCTTCCAGCGAAGACAAGGAAAAATTCTTATTCTAAAGGAATACGACCATGCTAAAGAAAATCAGTCTGATATTAGTTCTTCTTCTTACCGGAACGCTTTTCGCCGAGGAAGGCAGCGGCAGAGTTATGATCACGGCCGACAGCACCACTATGGAGACTAACGGGACTTTCGTCCTTACCGGCAACGTCAAATTAACCTCCGTGGACGCTTTCGGCACGGCCGCCAACCGCATCACGAACGTTTCCGTCAGGGCCGACAAAGCCATCGTCTATCAGGATCAGTCCACGCACGACATCGGCAAGATCGAAGCTCTGGGCAGAGTTCTCATCCGCACTTCGCAGGGAACTGTGACCGGCAACAAGCTCACCTACGACGCCGGAAAAGACACTTTCAGGATGACGGGCGAACCCATCATGCGCGACCTCAAGGGCAACACCGCCTCAGGCTCCGCAATTACCTGGGACAACCGCCACAAGAAGCTCAGCCTGGATGACGGCGCGCGCATTACACTGAACATTCAGGACGGGAAGCTCAGGCTTCCCAACATCAAGGAGGATAAATGAGCGGAGATTTCACGCCGCCGGCAGACGCCGTTCTTTACACTGAAAAGCTGGTCAAAACATACAATCAGCGAAACGTAGTCAAGGGCGTCAGCATTCATGTCAACAAAGGCGAGATCGTCGGTCTTTTGGGCCCCAACGGCGCCGGCAAGACGACGACCTTCTACATGATAGTGGGCATCATCCGCCCCAACCAGGGCAGGGTGGTCTTCCAGGGCAGGGACATCACCAACGACCCGATGTGCGACCGCGCCCAGCACGGCATCGCTTACCTTGCGCAGGAGCCTTCCGTTTTCAGGCGCATGACGAGCTTCGAGAACATCATGGCCATTATGGAAACGCTCCCCATGAAGAGAGACGAGATGAAGAAGCGCTCCTATGAGCTTTTGGAAGAGCTCGGCATTTCCAAGCTCGCCAAGAGCAAGGCCTATACGCTCTCCGGCGGCGAACGCCGCCGCCTCGAGATCGCCCGCGCCCTGGTGACGAGCCCCTCGCTTATCCTGCTCGACGAACCTTTCTCGGGCGTCGACCCCATCGCCGTAGCGGATGTCCAACAGATCATCAGGGAACTGAAGCACAGGGACCTTGCCATTCTCATCACCGACCACAACGTCAGGGAGACGCTCTCCGTGACCGACAGGGCTTATCTGATCAACCAGGGCGAGATCCTGATCGAGGGTTCCGCGGACAAGCTCATCAACGATCCGGAAGCCCGCAGGATCTACCTCGGCGAAGATTTCAAGATCTGATTTTTAAAAATTTATAAAAAATTTTTACACGCCCCGTTCGAACGCTCGAACGGGGCGTTTTTTGCTAAAATATAAATATGTGTGTTTTATTTATAAAAGCCGGGAAGCCTGATATGAAAAAAACGTGTTTGCTTTTAATGTTTGCCGCTCTTTCGCTTTTTGGAGCCGAGCATACTATCGACATTTCGCCGAGAAGTTCTGAGATAAACGGCGATATCAGCGGGAACCAGGACGCCGATTTTGTCAATGAAGTGAAAGCGCTCCAAATGGGGGACAGGCTCGTCATCAAGACTTCCTCGCGGACGGCCCTCACCGGCACGGTCTCGTATTGCTACATGGACGTCAATTTCGTGGAAGTCAGGGCGGGCTTTTTGGACGATCGGCTGGGACACTTCCGCATGACCTGGGACGACGACGCCCTAATGGGGAGAGTTTACGATTCCATGAAGCCGGAAAGCTACGACCTTTTGAAAAAATTCGGCCGGCATCCTCTCAACATCGACTGCATGGACATCAAGGCCTTCGAGGAAAAATATCCCCTGAAGTGCGGCGTTGAAGAAGGGGACGCAACGATACACGCTTCCGCAGTTGATCAGAAAGACGATCCCAAGATCTGGGACGACTCTGTCATGACCACCCAGACATTCCTCGTCATCTACACTCAGAACGCCAGCAAGAAATACGCGGAGCGCGGCGGCATCAACAACTTGATCGCACAGGGTCTTGCGCTTGGCAACCTCAGCCTTGAAAACAGCGGCGTCCCGACAAGGCTCGTATTGGCGCACAGCGAAGCTGTCGATTACGTCAGCACCGGCAACGGCGGCACCGACCTCGGCGCTTTCGGCAACGACAGGCCGCCTTTCGACAAGGTGAAATATCTGCAGTGCCATTACGGCGCCGACATAAGGTCCATCGTTCCGGAAAACAGCAACTACGGCGGTTTGGCTTACGTGGCCTCCACGGCCTCCGGCATCTACGACCGCGATCCCGCGCACATGATCAATGTGGACTATATGTCTTGGCACAGCTGGATCCATGAGATCGGCCACAACATGGGCGGCCAGCACGCCATCGAGCAGGATTACAGCGCCGGACCTTCCAACGGCGGACTCTTCGGCCACAGTGTAGGCAGTTTCTACACTCTGCATGGCGACGATTCTTTCGGCAGCATCATGGCCTACGCCGGGCATAGGACGGACAATTTCTCCGACACCAACGCTTTCATCGAAGGAGTGCCTTTGGGCGTGGACGGAAAAAGAAACGTGGCAAGGACCTGGAAGAAGATCAGGAAATACGCAGCCAATTATCACGCCAAGCCGAAAAGTTCCAGGATACTAGCTGAGGAAAGTTTCAACTACAAGTTGGACGATTCACTTATGTGGCAGGAAGGCGGCACAGGCTGGTTCGAACCCTGGTGGACCTGCTCCAACAAGGTTTACCAGATATGCGGCGGACTAAGTTATCCCGGCCTTCATTCCAGCGGCAACGCCGTCCTGATGGACGCCTGGACGAGCAACGCCATCTTCCGCGCAGGCGGCGATTATGAGCGGCGCTATCCTTTCAACAAAGGCGACGAATCCTCTTTCTGGTTTTCCTGCCTGATCAGCCGTCAGAACAACGACGGCAATTACTTCGCCGTGGGCCTTGGCTCCAGGATCAAGATCTCCAAGAACGCCGGTACGGACACTATCTATCTCAACAACGCCGTGACGGACCGGAAACTGGAGCCTTTCGCCACCAACCTTTTCCTGGTGAAAGTCGATATCGCGCAGAACAGAGTTTACTTCTGGTTTGATCCGAGTCTGGATAGCGAACCCAGACTCGATTCTGCGGACGCCTACGTTTCTAACTATGCGATCTCAGATGTTTCCAACAGAGTGGTCATTGAAGGCAGGAAAGGCGCGAAGTTCATCGTGGATGAAGTGAGGCTCGGAAAAC
This sequence comes from bacterium, assembly GCA_017444325.1. Classification (GTDB taxonomy): domain Bacteria; phylum Auribacterota; class UBA3054; order UBA3054; family UBA3054; genus UBA3054. The sequence continues at coordinate 8,147 of JAFSWV010000099.1, forward strand.
GCTGGGAGGACGTTCTTATAGCGCAGCATCCCCAGGATCCCAAACTGGAGGAACTGGAGAATTCCTTGCGTTTCTCCTTTACGGCGGTCGCGGGAGAATACGACGTTTACAGAAGCGAGACGAAAAACTTCTCCGATTTCGCGCTGCTTAAAACGGTATCCACGGAAGGCGGAAGAGTCGTTGTTGACGACGACACGGCGGAGACTGACAAGGTCTATTACTACATGGCCGCACCGAAAGACGCTGCGGATGAAAGGCTCTTCACCATGCCGGTCTCGGGTCTAATTGGCAAACTTTCCCAGACGGCGGAGCCGGGCGGACCCTATGTGGTGGGGCAATCCGAGACCAACTATTTCGACGCCAGCGCTTCTGAGGGCTGGATGCCGGCCTTCAGGTGGCAGCTCAGGGGCGTGCAGTCGCAGATGAAGACCAACAACATGGTCTATGCTTACACCGACACTTATACTCCCGGCACTTACGACGTCACGCTCATCATGCGCGATTCTATGCGCCCCTACGACGGGATGGTCACGAATTACACGACGCTCACCGTTACGAACGCTTATCCGAAGCTTTCCATCGAGCTGATCAACGGGAGCCTGATGGCGGGAAGGAACCTCACTTTCCAGGCTTTCCCCAGCGATCCCGGCACCAACGACACTTTCGAGGTCCGCTGGTGCGCGGAAGGGGATGACTGGACGGAATGGACCTCCGGACTCTTCTTTGTGCACAATTATGAAACTTCCGGCGGGAAATTTATGAAGTGCCAGGTCAGGGACAATTACGGGGCTGTCACTGAAACGAATCTGGAGCTCACGCTTGGCGAAGCCAAGGCCATCCCCAGTTTCCCCACGACCGTGACCGTTCCCAAAGATTCCGACAGGACGGCGCTGGAACTGAAGAATCTCGGGACGCTGCCTTACGATTACAGCGTAAGCGGAGTTGGGGACCAGCCTTTGACGATCTCGCCCATAACGGGCAGCGTTGATGAGAACGGCCGCGCGCTGCTCATAAAAGTTTCTCCGGAAGCGTTGGGAAAAGCGGCGGAGTACCGGATCGCTTTGACGGCTGACGGACATGAAGAGACTGTGAAAGTGAAGACTCTGTCCTCCGACGCTTATCCTGTCATAAAGCAAAGCGGCAACTTCACGCTCTTCGAGGGCGACGTCCTTCGTCTCAACAACTTCGGCTCCACCCCGGGCTATTCTTACAGATGGCTCATCGACGGCGAAGCCGTGTCCGAGGGCAGCGTTGCCGAGATCATCGCGGAAACCATGAGCGGGGAGCATTCCCTGAAGCTCGAAGCCTACGACGGCGAAAACAAGCTTTGCGGCATCGCTGAGACCAACGTTCTGGTCAAGCCTCTTGTATCGAGAGTTTATCTTGAGGAAGTTTCGCGCGGCGACAAGAGCATTACCCTTAGACCGTTCCTGACGCCTTTCAAAGAGGGAACGCTCATCAGGTTCAACTGGGGAGAAAACACCGGCTGGACGACCTGGCAGGATCTTTCTACCGACTCTGAATTCAGGCACGAATTTGCCAATGCGGAAGACCGCTCCATCCAGTGCGAGATAAGCCAAAAGGGCGGCGTCAACGGATCAGGCTTCCTTTTCAGGCCGGAATTCTCTTTCGCAACTAAGCCCAGGATCAACGGAAGCGAAGAGACTTTTGTCACGATGACCGTCGGCGAAAGCGTTGAGCTGGAAGGGGACGAAGCAGTCAGGAATTTCTGGCGCGAAGATCCCATGAACCCGCAGCTGGGCTTGCTAGCCGATAATCTTGCCAGCGCGACATCCTGCGGGCCTTTTGAAAAAGCCGGGACTTATTATTTCGCCTATTACGCCGGAAACGGCGAGGCTATCTCCGCACCGCAGGTGCTTACGGTGGAAGTTGAGCTTCCCGAAACAGAACGCCTTTCCTGGGATCTCAACGGCACTGTCATCACCAACACCATGTTCGGCACCGGCGTTCTTTCCGGCTGCACGCTTGCCGTTTCCACGGGCAATGAGATCTACTGGATCACCAACAGCGCATACGGCGCTTTCAGTTTCCCGACCTTTGAGGGCGGAAACGATCTTACGCTCAACATCACGCATCCATTTCATGCGCCCTGCTTCACCAACATAACCAGAAACAGCGGCTGCACTTTTGAAATGGAGAAAAATGCGGCTTCCGGGTATCTGTATTTCGACTGCGTGGGCGAGCGTTCCAATATTCCCCTGGAGGGCGTGGTGATAATAATCGCCGGGCAGAAGGGTGTTACGAACGCCAAGGGACGTTCCGTTGCCTTCACGCTGCCCTGCGGGGAATATCTTGCCGAATTGAACTATCCCGGCATGGACCGCGTCATAACCAACGTGACGGTCTCCTCCAAACCTGCCACTTACAACGTCGCGATGAAAGGAAGGCAATACACGCTTTCCGGCATGGCTTACGGAACCGGCAGCGAGATCGTGACGAACGCGCAGATCCAGGTCCTGTCCAAGGCGACCATGAACATCGCCAAACGCGTCAACCTCGACGGCGCGCCTTTCTATGACATCGCGCTCAGCGACCACTTGACCACGCTGCGCTTCCGTCCCGTGGAATACGACAATCTTAATTTTGACATACAGCTTGATAACAACGGGCACAAGGACGTGGTGCTGACGCCGGAACCTGTGATCGCGTCGCTCCTCTTCTTTGCTCTCGGCTTAATCTACATGAGACACGAATAAAGGGATCAAAATGAAAAAAATCTTCCTGCTCTCAGCTCTGTTTATCGCTTCTTCTCTTCTCGCCACGCCGCCGGAACAAGAGAAAGAACTCCTGGTGGTTGATTTTGAAGGAGCCAGCGCTTCCAAGATCATGGGCACCGACGTCACGAAACTTCAGGACGCGGACTTTCCTGAACAGGTGAGGACCCTGACGTACAAAGACCAGATCATATTCAAGACCGCCGAGGGCGTCTTCACCGGCACCGTGGGCGTGGCCTACCGCGACGTCAACATGGTGGAAGTCAGGGCCGGATACTTCGACCCCAGGGGCAGCGGCAACAGGGAGATCTTCCACTTCACTTACGACCAGGACGCGCTGGTGGGCTGGATGGAGTACACTTACCTTGCCAAGGAATACAACATCCTTTACACCAAGGCCAGCGGGAAACTGACGGCCTACAGCGAGGAGAGCCGCATGAAGCATTTCCGCTGCGGCAACGAGGACGGCGCGGCTCTCTCCGAACTTAGCGAAGACCAAAAGGCCGAGATACACGCCAACTTCACCGCTCCGCAGCCGGCCACTTTCTACACCAACATCTGGGAAGTGCCGGAATACGTGACGCAGAATTATCTCATCTGCTACACCAAGGACGCCTACGAATATTCCAAGCGGAAAGGCGGCATAAACCACCTGATGGCGCATGGCATCGTGCACGGGACCTTGCTGCTCAGCAACAGCAACATCAAGGCCTGCCTGAGGCTTGGCCACTCGCAGCTGCTGTCCGATTACCCGGACAACCACAATTCCGGACAGAGCCTCGGCGACTTCAACGGCTACCGCAACGGCTGCCAGGACGCTTACGACATGCGCTGCCGCTACGGCTGCGACATGGGCAGTATCGGCATCAAGCACGCCACCTACACCGGCCTTGCCAACGTCAACTATTCCCAGGTGGGCTCCGAATCCATTCCCTTCAACTGCATGGACTCCGACTTCCTGGGCGGCACCGGCTGGTGCCATGAGGACGGCCACACCATGGGCGGCCGCCACTATATCGACACCTACGCGGAAAACAACCGCAGCAGCCTTTTCGACCACAGCTTCGGCTGCCACAACACTCCTCCCGGGGCGCCCAGGGAATACGGCTCCGTCATGGCCCGTTCCGCCGGCCTCTTCAACTATTATTCCTCCACCAACATCTACTACGACGGCGTTCCCATCAGCACCAACGCCAAGTGCCGCGTGGCCGACACCTGGACGAAGATCAGGCGCTACGCCGCAAGATACCGCTGCACTCCCGTCGTTCCCGACGTGGACGGACTGGTGTGCAACGAAGAGTTCGAATACCCCGAAGGAATGGGACTCATGTGGCAGGAGGGCGGCGAAGGCTTCTGCACTCCCTGGGAGAACTGCAACACCAATATCTTCCAGACTGTAGCAGACACTTTTGGAAGGGAAGGCTTCCACAGAGGCGGCGTTTTGAAGATAAAC
>JAFSWV010000100.1 GCA_017444325.1 bacterium
ATCATCAAAGGAGGGGAGATAACTTACGACGAGGCTCTCTCCCTTTTGTCAGGCAATTCGCCGCATGAGGAATTGCACGAAGCGGCGCACAAAGTTACCGTAGCGCTCACTCCCAAGCGTTTCGATTTTTGCGGGATCGTCAACGCGAAATCAGGACTGTGCTCTGAAAACTGCAAATGGTGCGCCCAGTCCGCACACTGGAAGACTGGCTGCGAGACTTTCCTCTGGATCGGCGCGGAAGCCTGCCTCAAAGCCGCCTTGGAAGCGGAAGCGAAGGGCGCCACACGCTTCGGACTAGTCACCAGCGGCCGCAGCCTTGACGAGCAGGGCGTAGAGGAAGTCTGTGAAGCGCTGAAGCTCCTGAGACAGAAAACGCATCTTCATCTCTGCGCCTCCCTGGGCATCCTTTCCAAAGATCAGATCGAGCGCCTGAAGGATGCCGGGCTCGAGTGGCTGCACTGCAACATCGAAACGGCGCCTTCCCATTTTCCCTCTCTTTGCACTACTCACACAGTCGCGGAAAAAAGAGAGACGCTGAAAGCCGCGCGTGAACTGGGTCTTTCCCTTTGCTGCGGCGGCATAATAGGCATGGGCGAAACGAATGAGCAGTTGGTGGAGTTCGCTTTTGCATTAAAGGAGATCTCTCCGAACTCTATTCCCGTCAACGTTCTTCATCCCATACAAGGCACGCCTCTTTTTGAAAAAGGAATACTGGCCCCCGACCGCGTCGTGGACTCGGTGGCTATATTGCGCCTCGTTAATCCCAGAACGCCGCTAAGGTTCGCAGGCGGACGCAGAGACATGAGCGACGAAACGGCCAAAAGGTGCATTTACGTCGGCATGTCCGCCGGCATCGTGGGACCGCTTCTGACCACTCCCGGCGGCGACTATGACGACGACCGTCACCTCGCAGCCCTAGCCGGCTACGACGTAACGCCTGATTTAACGCTTACAGATGACTAAAGAAGAGGCGTTTCAGAGGCTGGCGAGATCGAAGTTTCGGTCTAGGTTTCATCTTTCATTGGCGGAGCGAAAATACTTTGCGGAGAAAGGCGCTGAGACCATAAGGCGTCACGCCGAGGATTTCATCCGTGAAAGACTGGCTGTGGCGGAACCTCCCAACGACGGAAAGCAGACGCCTATGAAGGGACATCCTGTCTTTGTAGCTCAGCACGCGACGGCGACCTGCTGCCGAAGCTGTTTGGAGAAATGGTGGAAAATCAAAAAGCACACGGCTATCCCTCCCGAGAGGCAAAAGGGCATCGTTGATTTTATCATGGCCTGGATAGAACGGGACATAAAAGCTTACGAGGAGAAAAATGACTGAAGAAGAGAAAAAACTGATTGGAAGGACATTCAGGCACTTCAAAGGCAACCGTTATCGCCTGGAGGGCTATGCCAAGGATTCCGAGACTTTGGAAGAAATGGTCGTCTATCGCCAGCTATACGGAGAAGGCGGGCTCTGGGTACGCCCTGCTAAGATGTTCTTTGAGACGATTGAGCGGGACGGCAAAATGATCAAGCGTTTCGAATTGGAGGAAGAATAATGGCTAAGATGAACGTTGTGAAAGGCGACATAACGACCTTGAAGGTCGATGCCATCGTCAACGCCGCCAATCAAGTGATGCTGGGCGGGGGAGGCGTGGACGGTGCTATCCATCGCGCCGCCGGCAGAGAGCTGTTCGAAGCCTGCCTTGAGGTCCCCGAAGTCAGGCCGGGCGTCAGGTGCCCGACAGGCGAGGCCAGAATAACCGGAGGCTTCAAATTGCCCGCCAAATACGTCATCCACACGGTCGGTCCGGTCTATTGCGACGGAACAAGAGGCGAAGCGGAAAAGCTTGCGAATTGTTATAAAAATTCGCTTTCCTTAGCTTGCGAGAACGATTGCAGAACGATTGCTTTTCCCTGCATATCAACGGGCGTTTACGGCTATCCTATCGATGAAGCCTCCGAGATCGCCGTAAGAGAAACGAAAGCCTTCCTCGCTGCTCATCCGGAAATGGAAGTCATCTTCTGCTGCTTCTCTGAAAGAGACAAAACCATTTACGAAAAACTTTTGAATACGAATTGAGATCAAGTATAAAAGAGCGCCGCCTAAGCCGCGCTCTTTCGTTTTTTGCTAAAATATCTATTGGTAAAAAACAATAGGAATTGATATGAAAAAGACTGTTTTGTTTTTGGTTTTGGCTCTTTTGAGCGCGGTTTCGGTCTTGGCGGATGAAGCCTGGTCGAATATCATCGCTTTGGACAACACGACTGTTGGAACGGTCATTCAGCTGCTTCCCACTGACGAAATGGCTTATTCCACCAGGTGGGTCCCGGGCGAAGGGAGAAGCGCGGAAGTTACGGCCGCGGCCGGAGAGGAAGAGCCTCTTCAGATATTTGTAACCACTACGGACGGTGACGAGGGAAAGTTCGTTTGGGATTACCAGAACGGAAGTTTTGACGGCCTTTCCTCGGAGGAGACCTATACTTTAACGCACACCATCTCCAATGACGAGGGCGTTCTTGATACTAAGACCGCTTTGGTGGAGATACTGCCTGAGCCTATGTTTGCTGTTTTCGGATTGATTCTTTTGGGCTTGCTTTTCGGAAGAAGGAAAGCGGCTGCTTGTTTTGTTCTCGTTTGCGTTTTGGCCGGAAGCCTTCTGGCCGACGGCATCGTGAACGACGTTAATATTTCTTCCCGCTGGCCCTGGGAAGGGAAAGTCGATATCGACTACACCATAGGCGGGAAAGAGGACGTTCCCTGCACCGTGGCTTTCTTCGGCAGGGGAGACAAGGACAAAGAATTCGCCCTGACGACTCTTACGGGCGACGGAGCGGAAGGAACGGTTCCGGGCGCCGGGACCTACAGGGTGACCTGGGACGCCCAGGCGGACGTACCGGAAGTCAACTACTCGGCTTTCAAGGTGAAAGTCTATGCGGAGTCTTCCGCTCAGGCTGACAACACTGTGGATGTGGTTTATGACGGCGGAACGGCGACGGTCTCCGTGGCGGACAATATCAAGGATTACGTGACGGCCACCGTCGAGGGCGCCGATGTTGAACTTGTTCAGAGCGCTAACGTGTCAGCCGCTACGTGCGGGGAGATAACCTATAATGTGACCGGTTCCTCCAGCGACGGCTCTTTTACCATGACCGGCAGCTTCAAGGCGACGGTCAACATCAAAGACCTTAACCTC
>JAFSWV010000101.1 GCA_017444325.1 bacterium
CCTCCGCCATTTTCCTCGCGCAGAGATTGAGCAAGAACAGCGGATCGGCCGTCGGAACTTCGCTGGAAGGCACCCGGCCCATCCTTATGGAAGTGCAGGCGCTCTGCGCCAAAGCGCCTTACGGAACTCCGGCCAGGAAAGCCCTGGGCTGCGATCCCAATAGGCTTCTTTTGCTTCTGGCGGTCTTGGAAAAACGCATAGGCATACCGATCAGCGCCCATGACGTTTACGTCAACATCGCGGGCGGTTTGAAGATCGATGAGCCGGGGATGGACCTGGCGCTCTTGGCCGCTGTCGCGTCCTCTTATTTCGACGTCTGCGTGGCGGACGACACCGTTCTGATCGGCGAAGTAGGTCTGGGCGGGGAAGTCCGCGCCGTGAGCCAGATCGAGCGTCGCGTCATGGAGGCCATTCGCCTCGGTTTCAAGCGCTGCGTCATGCCGGCGCACAATTTGAAGAGCTTCAGGGAAAAAGGCAAGTCTGAAGTGGAGTGGAACGGCATGACTTTGATCGGCTGTGCCGATGCGGCCCAGGCCATAAGAGCCGCGCTCCCGACTTTAATTGACAAGCGGGGCAGCCAAACCGATTAGCGACTGCTTAGTCCGAGGCGTAATTTGGTATAATGAAATAATATAACTGAAAACTATTATTCCAACACCAAGGACGAAAAATGAAAAAACTTTTTCTGTTTGCCGGCATCGCCGCTCTGATCTTCTCCAGCGCCTCTTACGCTGAAGAGAACGCTTCCACCAACCAGTGGAGCGCTGAGCATCTTCTCTACGGTCCCTGCGCCATCGTGGCCGCCCCGCTTCTGCCTCCCGTCATGGGCGGCATGACCACCTGGAGCATCTGCGATATAGCCGATTACGACTGGCGTTCACTGCTGTCTTTGCCCTACGCCATTCCCACCAGCTTCCTGTGCGGTTCGGTCATCGGCGCCTGCCTCGCCCCGGTCTATCTTGTGGAAGGTGTTTTCGACACGCTTACGCTCGGTTATTTCTATCCCGAGCATTCCAACTGGCTGAAGAATTACGCGCAGTACGCCTCCAAGGAGGTGGGCGAGCGGTGGTTCGGCCAGCCCCCCGAGGCCGAGGCGGTAGAAGAAGAAACGAAATAAAAGGGAATGTTCCTAACGCGTCTGCGCATAAAAGATCTCGCCCTGGTAAAGTCACTCGACGTCGAGTTCCCGAAAGGGATAATCGCGGTGACCGGCGAGACCGGAGCCGGCAAATCAACGATCCTTGGCTCTATCCAGCTTCTTTTGGGGGAGAGGGCTGACTCTTCGCTCGTCCGCAGCGGCTGTGAAAAAGCTTTTGTGGAGGGCGTCTTCGAGTTCGAGCCCAGCGATGCCAAAAGGCTGGAAGCTTACAGATCGCTTGGCTTCGAGTTTGACGGAGAACCTCTCATAGTGAGAAGGGAGATCTCCGCCAGCGGGCGCGCCGCGGCTTTCTTCGCCGACCAGATGGTGACCGTAAAGCATCTCGGAGAGCTGATGGCCGAGACCATAGACATCCATTCCCAGAACGCCCAGCAGTCGTTGACAAAAAGGAATTGGCAGAGGATGTCGCTGGACAATTTCGCGGGCGCCTTGCCTTTGTCAAAGGAAGTCTCGGACCTTTACGCCGCCTATGAGGGAAAAAGAAAGCTTCTGGCGGAGTTGATCGAGAACGAAAGGGAAACGAGGCGCAGGGAAGATCTCTGGCGCTTTCAGATAAAGGAAGTCAGCGAGGCCAACCTCAGATCAGGCGAGGAAGAGGAACTTCTCGAAGCGGAAAAGACGCTCTCAAACGCCGAAGAGATAAGCGAGATCCTGGCTTCCTTGGAAAGCGGGCTTTCCGGCGAGGAAGGCAGCCCGGCCCAAGGCTTGAGGAAAGTGAACAGGCTCATAAAGCAGCTGAAGAGCCTTTATTCTCCGGCGGGCGGCTGGGAAGAGAGTATGGAGAACGCGCTCGCCTCTTTGGACGATCTTCTGGGAGAAGTCGAGAGAGCGCAGGACAAACTGAAAGTCGATCCGGAAGAATTGGCAAGGGTCCAGGAGCGCATTGCGCTGATAGACCGTCTGAAAAAGAAATACGGTCCGACAATAGAAGCAGTCATCGAGGAGACGAAAAACCTTGAGGAAAAACTAAGGGAGAGCGGATCCTTCGACGAGAGGATAAGCGAACTGGAAAAAGAGGCCGCGGAAAAATTGGCCGAGCTTAAGCTTGCCGCCGAAAAATTGACGAAAAAACGCGCGGCTGCGGCCGCCAAATTCGGGAAAGCGGTGGAAAGCGAGATCGCGCCTCTCGGCATGGGCGGCATGAAATTCGGAGTGAACCTGGAACAACTTCCCGAGACCGCTTCCTGCGGCGCGGAGAACGTGGAGTTTACGATAGCGAACGTCGGTCAGCCGATGCTGCCGCTTGGAAAAATAGCCTCAGGCGGCGAACTGTCGCGCCTTACGCTCGCCCTAAAGTGCCTTTCCCTTGGCGGCAACGCGGTGCAGATACTTTTCTTCGACGAGATCGACGCCGGGATCAGCGCGACGGTCGCCGGGGCGATAGCGGAAAGGCTCAGCCTCCTTGGCAATGACCACCAGGTCTTCGTGATAACGCATATGCCGGTCATCGCGGCCGCCGCTGACACGCATTACCTGGTCGAGAAGAAAGTAGCAGGAAACGACACGGTCGTCGCAATAACGCCGGTGGAAGGGGAGAAACGCAAAGAGGAACTCTCCCGCATGCTGGGCGGGAAAGAACAGGAAGCGCGCGATTACGCGGAAAAACTTTTGAAAACCAAAGGAAGGACAAATAAATGAAAAAATCTTTCATCTTTTCAATATTCGTTCTCGGCTTGGCGCTTAGCGCCTGCCAGAGCGGGAAACAAGGAGAGGAACAAGTGAGCAACGACAACATAACGACCGCCGTCATCGAGTTTGAGAACGGCGACGTGGTGGAATTCGAATTCTTGAAGGACAAGGCTCCCAATACTTGCGAGAATTTCATTACGCTTGCCAAAAAGGGTTTCTACGACGGCCTCATCTTCCACAGAGTGATAGAAGGCTTCATGATCCAGGGCGGCTGCCCTCTGGGCAACGGCACGGGCGGCCCGGGGTACACGATCAATGCCGAATTCAACGACACCAAACATGTGCCCGGGATCGTCTCCATGGCCAGGTCAAGAGACCCCAACAGCGCCGGAAGCCAGTTCTTTATTTGCGTTGCTGATTGTCCGCACCTCGACAACAATTACACCGCGTTCGGCCGCGTGACCAAAGGCTATGACGTGGTCGAGAAGATCAGCAAAACGAAAGTCAATCTTCAGGACCGTCCCCTTGAGCCGGTCGTCATGAAAAAAGTTTACGTCAAGTAAAAATGTCTTCTCTTGATTCAATGGGTCTCATAGCGGGCGGCGGAGTGCTGCCGCTGGAATTCCTGCGCGCCAAGGAAAGGAACGGTCTCACTAGGATCGTGACGGTCGGCATCAAGAACTGCAATGTTCTGGATGAGGTCAAAGCGCTTTCCGACCATTACGAGGAAGTCTCCGTCACGCAGCTGGGCAAGCTCATCAAGATCTTCCACAAGCAGGGAGTTACGAAAGCCGTGATGCTTGGCAACGTGGCGCCCAAAATGACTATCGCCGACCTGAGGCTCGACTGGCGGCTCATGAAGCTCGCTATGAAGGTGAAGGACAGGAGGGCGGACAGCGTCCTGGGCGCCATTTCTGACGAACTGGGAAGCGAAGGCATAACGATAGAGAAGACTACGGACTACCTTCCCCAGATCCTTCTGCCGGAAGGCGTGCTCTGCGGACCTCCTCCCGATGACAAGCAGTGGCAGGATATCGCCTTGGGCGTAAAGCTGGCGCTTGTGTCCGGCGGACATGACATAGGACAAAGCGTGGTAATAAAAAACCAGGCGGTGGTCTGCGTGGAAGCCATGGAAGGCACCGACCGCTGCATCAGGAGAGCGGGCGAATACACGAAGGACGCCGTGGTCGTGAAAATGGCCAAGCCAAATCAGGATCTTCGCTTCGACGTGCCGTGCCTGGGGCCCGGAACCATAGAGTCAATGCAGGCGGCTCATGCCAGGATCGTGGCGGCTGAAGCCGGCAAAACTTTCCTGCTTGAGCCTCAGAAGACTCTGGAAGCGGCCATGAAATGCGGAATAACTATTCTGGGAGTGAATCGCTCCTTGGGAGAAAAATAAAATATGAAAACAGCAGTCATAGGCGTGGGGCACCTCGGAAAGATCCACGCCAGGATCGTCAACGAAAATCCCAATGTCGAACTTGCGGCGGTGGTGGACGCCAGGGCTGAATCCGCCAAAGAGACCGGCGAACTTTACCACGTTCCGTATTTCACGAACGTCGAGGAAGTCATCCCCATGATCGACGCGGCGCACGTGGTGGTTCCGACGCCCTTGCACTACGAAGTGACGAAAAAGCTTCTTTTGGCCGGCAAGCACGTGCTTTTGGAAAAGCCCATAACGACTACAGTCGCGGAAGCCGACGAGCTTCTGAAACTGGCTAAGGAAAGGGACCTCATCCTGCAGGTCGGGCATGTTGAAAGGTTCAATCCCGCCATCATTGGCATTCAGAAAATATTGAAAGATCCCATCTTCATCGAAGTGCACCGCCTTTCGCCCTTCAATATCCGCGGGACGGAAGTGAGCGTGGTCTTCGACCTCATGATCCATGACATCGACATCATTCTGCATCTGGTGAAATCTGACGTCGTGGACGTCCAGGCGGTGGGCGTTCCGGTTTTGACCAAGACCAGCGACATCGCCAACGCGAGACTGACCTTCGCCAACGGCTGCGTGGCGAACGTTACGACTTCGAGGATCAGCGCCGACAGGATGAGGAAGATCCGCTTCTTCCAGGACGACGCCTACATATCCCTCGACTATGTCGAACAGAAAGCCAAATTGAAACATCGCAAAGAATGGCAGATCGTGGAGGAGGAGATCAACTTTTCCGGCGACCAGCCCTTGCAGAGCGAGATTCAGAGCTTCATCGACTGCGTGAAACAGGGGAAGTCCCCGCAGGTCACCGGCGAGGACGGACGCAACGCTCTGAAAGTCGCGACGATGGTCGAGGACGCGATCAAGAAACACCTTACCGAACTTAAAACTTTGCGCCCGGGAGCGAAACTGCCCGGAGAATAAATGGCTGAAGGATCCCTTAGACTTGACCAGGCGCTGACCAATCTTGGCTACTTCGCTTCCCGGGAACAGACGAGGCGTTCTCTTCTGGCCGGCGAAGTGGAGGTCAACGGACTTAGGACGGCGAAGCCGGGGCTTTCCGTTTCTCTCCGCTACAACGAGAGCGGAGAGGCCATGCTTTTTTCCAAAGGCAAGGAGCTAAAGATCAATGTCAGGGAAAAGATGCCCTACGTCAGCCGGGGCGGCTACAAACTGGCGGCCGGGCTCGACTGCGCGAAGATAGATCCGACCGGCATGGTCTGCATGGACATCGGCGCCAGCACGGGCGGCTTCACGGACGTCCTCCTGCAAAGGGGAGCGAAGCACGTATTCGCCATCGACTGCGGGCACGGGCAATTGCACGACAAGATAAGGAACGACGAAAGAGTGACAGTCATGGAGAAGACCAACGCCCGTTTTCTTAAGCCGGAAGATCTTTCTCTTGTCCCAGAGCTGGCCGTGGCGGACGTTTCCTTCATCTCGCTGAAACTGATCATTCCCGTCATAAAGGACTGCCTAAAAAAAGCGGCCTTACCGTGGTGCTTGTCAAGCCGCAGTTTGAGGTCGGGCCTGAGAAACTCAAAAAGGGCGGAGTGGTGAAAGATGAGAATACGCGCCTTGAGGCGCTCAACGACATAAAAAACTTTTTCCTTGAGCAGGGCTTCGAGATCTTATCGCAATGCGAAAGCCCGATCATAGGTCCTGCAGGCAACCACGAATTTCTTCTGGCGGCGCGCAAATTATGAAAAACGATCTTAAAGGAACGACGCCCGGCGTCATCATAAACACTACAAAGCCGCAGGCGGTGAAAGCCCTGGAGGGCCTGATCTCGGAGATGGAGAAGAGGAAGATGAACTTTCTTCTCGAATCGGCGAGCGCTATGTCTATCGGCAGGGAAGGCACAACCGTTTCCGAACTGAATTCCCGCTGCCAGTGGCTCATCGTCATAGGCGGCGACGGCACTATCCTCTCCGCGGTCAGGGAAATGACAGACCTGAACGTTCCTATCCTCGGCATCAATCCCGGCGAATCCTTCGGCTTCCTGGCCGAGATCCCCAAAGCGGAGATCGCCCAGACTTTGGATGCTATTCTCGACGGGCGCTGCGAAATTGAGGAGCGCTCGCTTATCGAAGCCACATATGTCGGCGAAGGCGGCCTGGAGAGAAAGGAGCGCGCGCTTAACGACCTGGCTTTCGTCAGGGGCCTGGACGCCCGCATAATCGAGCTCAAGATCTCCGTGAACGGCGAAATTTTGACGACCTACGGCCTGGACGGCCTTATCATGAGCACCGCTACCGGCAGCACGGCCTATTCGCTCTCCGCTGGCGGCCCGGTCATGTACCCGGGTCTTGAGGCCTTTTTGATGACTCCGGTCTGCCCGCATTCCTTCACCAACCGCCCTATGCTTTTCCCGAGGGGAACGAAGGTGGAAATAGAGAACGTGACGTTAGGGCGCCCGGTGCACATTTCGGCCGACGGGAGACAGACGCTTACCATTTCCTCGGGAGAAAAAGTCACCGTGGCGCTAGGGGAGAGAGTGAAATTTCTGACCTGCAAGAACCATTCCTTCGTGCAGAAACTGAGAGGGAAGATGGGCTGGCAGGGTAGCCTCAGGGAAAACGAATAAACAACAAAAATAAAAATATCAAGGAGAAGAACAAAGCAATGCGCAGTATTTTCAAGGGGTCGATCGTAGCCCTCATCACGCCTTTCAGGAAGAACGGTTCAATAGACCACGGACTTGTCCGCGAATTAGTGGAATGGCACATCGCTTCCGGAACGAACGCCATCGTGCCTTGCGCCACGACGGGCGAGAGCCCGACCTTAAGCCACGACGAGCATGACGAAGTCATCGCCACCGTAGTCAAAGCGGTCAATAAACGCATACCGGTCCTGGCCGGCTGCGGCAGCAACTGCACGGAAGAATCCCTGAGACTGATAAAGCACGCCGAAAGCGTGGGTGCGGACGGCGCCCTGGTCATCACTCCTTACTACAACAAACCGACGCAGGAAGGCATGCTGGCGCATTACGAGTGCCTTGCCGGCGCCACGAAGCTTCCCATAGTGATCTACAACGTTCCGGGAAGAACGGGCGTCAACCTGAGACCGGAAACATTAGTCAAGCTTGCGAAGATTGAGAACATCGTCGGCGTCAAGGAAGCTTCTGGCAACATGGACCAGGCCTCCGAGATCATGAGCAAGACCGACCTTGACGTTTTGTCCGGCGAAGACTCCCTGAATTTCCCCCTGATGGCGGCGGGCGCCGTCGGCGTTATTTCCGTCGTGGCCAACGTCGTTCCAGGCCTGGTGGCCAAGCTTGCTGATGCCGCATTGAAAGGCGATATGGAAGAGGGCCGCAGGATGCACAAGCTGCTCTTCCCAATCTCCAAGGCGCTCTTTGCGGAAACGAACCCCTGCCCCGTGAAGGCCGCAATGTCCATGATGGGCAAGTGCGAAAACGTGCTGCGCCTGCCCTTGGTCCCGGTCAGGAAAGAAACTGAAGAACTTTTGAGAGCCGTCCTCACTGATATCGGCGCGCTCTAAGGAGAAAGCTATGATACGACTTGGCGTTTTGGGTTCCGGACACGGAACGAATTTCGAAGAGATAGCGAAGTGCATCGCGGACGGCAGGATCAAGGGCGCCGAGATCGCGGTCGTCATCAGCGACGTTAAAGACGCCCCCATCCTTGACAAGGCCGAGCGCATGGGGCTCCAGGCCATGTATCTTCCCGCCGATGACTATAAGACGAAGCTCGAAGGCCCGCAGGAGGAAAAATACATCGAGGTCCTGAAAGAGAACGAGGTCGACTACGTGATCTTGGCAGGCTTCATGCGCATGATCAAGTCGAAGCTTCTGGAAGCCTTCCCGATGAAGGTAGTGAATATTCATCCCGCGCTGCTGCCGGCTTTCCCGGGACTGGAATCCTGGAAGCAGGCCCTCGATTACGGCGCGAAACTGGCCGGTTGCACGATCCATTTCGTGGATGCCGGCATGGATTCCGGCCCCATCATCGCCCAGGCCGCCGTGCACGTTATGAACGACGACACGCCCGCCACTTTGCATGCCAGGATCCAGGAACAGGAACACATCTGGTTCCCGAAAGTCATAAACATGCTGGCAGCAGGGGCGGTCACCGTCGAGGGGCGCAGAGTTAAGATCAAAGGTTAATTCATGCCCGGAACGAAAGAGTACGAACTCCTGCAGAAGCCAATCAGTGCTGTGAAGGGCGTGACAGCCCGCCGCGCGGCGCTTTTGTCACGCTGCGGAGTTGCGACTCTCTGGGACGCTTTGACTTTCTTCCCTTACCGCTACGAGGATTATTCCAAAATAGTGCGGCCGGACCAGGTGAAGGAAGGGAGTGAAGCGCTCGTTTACGGAAAAGTGCTGGATGTGAAGGCGGAAAAAACCTTCAAGAAACGCCTGAAACTTGTCAAGGTCCTTATCGAAAATTCCGGAAGCAGGGCGTTGGGCGTCTGGTTCAACCAGCCCTGGATCGCTGAGAGATTCGAAGTCGGGAAAAAAGTGCTTTTCCACGGCGTCTGCCACGGCTCTTTTTCGGGCTGCGTGCAAATGACGAATCCGGACGTTATTTATCTGGAGGACGATTTCCATCCCGACAACTACGAGGGCAAAAGGCTGCCGGTCTATCACACGACGGAAGGTTTGACGCAAGGCGTCATAAGAACCGTGATGGGAAATCTCATCTCCGAGGCGCTGCCGAGTTTCAGGGAATATCTTCCCACGGACGAATTGAAAAGATCGGGGCTTTGCGATATCTCAGAAGCTGTAAAACTGCTTCACGATCCTAACAAGACCAGCGACGAGGAGCTGGCGAAAGCCCGCCGCCGCCTCGTTGTGGACGAATTCTTCGCGCTGCAGGTTGGGAACGTTCTGACCAAAAAAGTCATGCAGAAGGAGAATTACGAAGCCCACCATCTCGTGCCGGGAAAACTGATCGTCGATTTTCTGAACACGCTGCCCTTCAAACTCACCAAAGACCAGCTCAGCGTTCTCAGCGAAATAAAAAACGACATGCTGGCGCCGCGCCCGATGCACCGTCTCTTGCAGGGCGACGTCGGCAGCGGGAAAACGGTCGTGGCGGCCACCGCCATGCTCATGGCCATAGAGAGCGGCTACAACGCTGCCATCATGGCGCCGACGGAGATATTGGCCAGGCAGCATTACGAGACTTTGAAGAAGTGGTGCGACAGGATCGGCGTGGACGTGCTCTTTTCCTACGGCGGCATGAAAGCCAAGGAGAAGAAGGAACTGTTGAAACGTTTCGAGGAGGAGAAGAATTTCCTGCTGGTCGGAACGCATTCGCTTCTGCATGTCAAGGAAGCCGTTCCCAATTTGGGGCTAGTCGTCATCGACGAGCAGCACAAGTTCGGCGTCGCCCAGAGAGCGATGCTTAGGGAAGCAGAAAGCGTGCCCGACACTCTGATCATGACCGCCACGCCCATTCCGCGAAGCCTGGCCATGACGCTCTACGGGCATCTGGACATTTCGGTCATAAAGGCTCCTCCCGAAGGACGCATTCCCGTAAAGACCTACGTGGTGACTCCGGAAAGGCTGCCCTCCGTCTGGAATTTCATCAGAAAAGAGGCATCCTTAGGGCACCAGGCTTACATCGTCTATCCCCAGATCGACGAATCGGACAAGCGGGAAGCGAAAGCCGCGGCGGAAATGTTCGAAGTGCTCTCGAAAAAAGTTTTCCCTGATCTCAAGCTTGGCCTCGTCCACGGGCGCTTGGAAAAGGAAGAGAAAGAGGAGACGATGCGCAAGTTCAGGGACGGCGAGATCTCCGTCCTCATCTGCACGACGGTCATCGAAGTCGGCGTGGACGTTCCCAACGCCAGCGTCATGGTTATAGAGGACGCCCAGCGCTTCGGACTTGCCCAGCTGCACCAATTGAGGGGTCGCATCGGGCGCGGAAAACTTCAGTCCTACTGCGTCCTCATTGACAATACGCCTTTGGAGAAAGGGGAGGAATACTCCCAGCCTCTGCTTACCGGAATGACGGAGAATCGCCGACTGGAAGTTATGGCCAAGACTTGCGACGGTTTTGAGATCGCGGAGGCCGATATGGAGCTGAGAGGACCGGGCGAATTCTTCGGGGAAAAGCAGTCGGGGCACCCGACGCTTTACCTGGCGAACCCCAACCGCGACAAGCGCGAACTAATTATTGCGAAAGAGCTGGCGGAAAAGCTGATCGATGCGTATGAAAGGGGAGAGCTGGCGCCTGAAGTCAAGGAGGCTTTTTTGACCAGGGTGGCGCTGCGCTACGGCACGGAATTTACCGTGCCTGGCTTCTGATTCCGCCAAAAAGGTTTTTTGATATAATATTCACTAGTAAACAATAACAACCAAAAGGAAATATTATGAATTACTTCCTAACCGAAACTGAACAGATGATAAAGGATACGGCCCGCGAGGTCGCCCAGAAGTACATCAAGCCGGTGGCTGCCGAGTACGACGAAAAGAACGAATTCGCCTGGGACGTCCAGGAAAAGATCGCGGAAGCCGGCCTTTGCGGCGTTTACATCCCGGAAACCTACGGCGGCATCTGCCCGGAAGGACAGATGGGCATCATGAACCTGGTGGTGGCCGTGGAAGAGCTCAGCAAGGTCTGCGGCGGCATCTCCCTGGGCTTGGCCGCGACCGCTCTGGGCACCATCCCCCTCATCCTTTTCGGCAACGAAGAGCAGAAGCAGAAATACCTGCCCGCCATCGCGGCCGGTGAAAAGCTCGCGGCCTTTGCTTTGACGGAAGCCTGCGCCGGCTCTAACGCCGGCGGCATCCAGACGACCGCCAGGAAAGAGGGCGATTACTACATTCTGAACGGCACCAAGCAGTGGATCACCAACGGCAACGTGGCCGAGATGTACACCGTCATCGCCATGACCGACAAGACGCGCGGCGCTCGTGGCGCCACGGCCTTCCTGGTTGACAAAGGCACTCCGGGCTTTTCTTTCGGCAAGAAGGAAAACAAGATGGGCATCCGCGCCTCCTCCACCTACGAACTGGTCTTCGAAGACTGCAAGATCCCCGCTTCCGCTATCCTCGGCAAGGAAGGCCACGGCTTCCTGTCTGCCATGAAGACTTTCGACATGTCCCGCCCCGGCGTGGCCGCCCAGGCTCTGGGCATCGCCGCCGGCGCCCTTGAGGACGCTGTCGATTACGCTAGGACCAGGGAACAGTTCGGCAAGCCCGTCATCTCCAATCAGGGTCTGCGCTTCTTATTGGCCGACATGGCCATGAAAGTCGAGACCGCCCGTGCCATGGTCTATGCCACGGCCCGCTCCATCGACTCCGGCGACCGCAACTGCTCCAAGGAATCCGCCATCGCCAAGTGCTACGCCTCCGACGTGGCCATGCAGGTGACGACCGACGCGGTGCAGGTCTTCGGCGGCTACGGCTACATGAAAGAATATCCGATGGAAAAACGCATGCGCGACGCCAAGATCACCCAGATCTACGAAGGCACCAACCAGATCCAGCGCGAAGTTATCGGCCAGTGCCTCATCAAGGAAGCGGCCGCTAAAAAATAATCATTGAGTAAGCTATGAACATCATCGTAACCATAAAGCAGGTCCCTGACGCGGCCAACGTCCGCATCAACCCTGAGACGAAGACCCTCGTCAGAGAAGGCGTGGAGTCCATGATGAATCCTCTGGACGCCTACGCTCTCGAAGAGGCTGTCAGACTGAAAGAAAAATTAGGCGGTAAAGTGACTGTCGTCTGCATGGGTCCTCCCATGGCGGAAGCGGTCCTTAGGGAAGCCATAAGCCTAGGCGCCGACGAGGCCGTCCTCCTCTCCGACAGGGCGGTGGCGGGCTCCGACACCCTGGCCACTTCCTACGCGCTTTCCCAGACCATAAGCAAGCTTGGCGGCTATGACCTCATCTTGGGCGGCAAGCAGGCCATCGACGGCGACACCGCCCAGGTGGGCCCCGGCATCGCCGTGAACCTGGACATTCCGCAGGTCACCTGCGTCAGAAAAGTGAGGGAATGCGCCGACGGCAAGATGGTAGTTGAGCGCATGACGGAAGAAGGCTACGACGTGGTGGAAGTGACGCTTCCCGCGGTCGTGACCGTTGTGAAAGAAATAAACGAGCCCAGGATCGCCAGCCTGAAAGGCAAGATGGCGGCCAAGAGGGCCCAAATTAAAGTGATGACCGCCGCCGACATCGATGCCGACCTTACCAGGCTCGGCTTGAAAGGCTCTCCCACCAACGTGGTGGAGATCTTCTCCCCGGACGCCAGACAAGGCGGAGTGAAGATCGAAGGCGCGCCTGAAGAGCAGGCCAAATCGCTCGTCACGGCTTTGAAAGAAGCCCAGCTTTTGTAAGGAGTCATCATGCCGATAAAGATCAATAAAGAAACATGCGTGGGCTGCGGAGCGTGCGTCTCCCAATGCCCCTTCGGCGCCCTGAGTCTGGTTGACAACTGCGCCTTTGTGGAAGAGACCAAATGCAAATTCTGCGGCAAGTGCGCCACAGTCTGCCCCTGCGAGGCCATTACCGTCGTCAAAGAGGAAATGGAAGCCAAGGATGACCTCGGAAGCTACAAGGACATCTGGGTCTTCGCTGAACAGAAAAAAGGCCAGGTCGCGGGCGTCAGCTTCGAACTTTTGGCGAAGGCCAGGGAACTGGCTTCCCAAAAGCCCAACACGGTTTGGGCGGTCGTTCTGCACGACGGCAGCAATGCGGCTATCTGTGACGAGCTGATCAAAAAAGGCGCTGACAAAGTCCTTTCCGTCAGCGCTCCGGAACTGAAAGATTTCGACGACCTCACTTATTCCAACGTGCTTTACCGTCTGGCCAAAGAGCGCAAGCCGGAGATCATCCTCTGCGGCGCCACCACCATCGGCCGCGCGCTGATGCCGAGAGTGGCCGTCATGCTTAAGACCGGCCTTACGGCTGACTGCACGCAGCTGCACATCGATCCCGAAACGGGCTTGCTTATCCAGACCCGCCCGGCTTTTGGCGGCAACATCATGGCTAGGATCCGCTGCCAGAACACCAGGCCGCAGATGGCGACCGTCAGGCACAAAGTCTTTGCGGAAATGGAGCCCGACGCTTCCCGCAGCGGCGAAGTCGAAACGGTTCCCTTCAATAAGGAAGACCTTTCCCTGAGAAGCAAAGTTCTGGAAGTCGTGGAGAATATCGGCGAACAGGTGAAGCTGACCGACGCCAACATAATCGTAAGCGGCGGCCGCGGCATGAAAGGCCCGGAGAATTTCGCGTTGCTGAAAGAACTGGCGGAGGCCCTAGGAGGCGCTGTGGGCGCCAGCAGGGCGGCTGTCGACGCCGGCTGGATACCTTATGCCCATCAGGTTGGACAGACGGGCAAAACGGTCTGTCCGAAGGTCTATATCGCCTGCGGCATCTCCGGCCAGATCCAGCACCTCGTCGGCATGCAGTCTTCCGACGTCATCGTCGCGATCAACAAGGATCCGGAATGCCCGATGATGAAGATCGCCAACTACGCTATCTGCGGCGACCTCTTCGAGATCATTCCGCTCATCATCAAAGAACTGAAAAAGTAAGTGCCTGATAAAGTCGTCATACTTGGCGGCGGCGGACACGCCGCGGTCGTGGAATCCGCGCTGAGACAGATCGGCTGCGGCGTTGCGGCCGTGCTTGACGATTCGCTGGCTCCGGGAACGAAGATCATAGAGGCTTCCGTCGCCGGCAAGATCTCGCAATTGGGCGAATTCAAAGGCGAAGCGGAGGAAGTCCACGTCGCCATCGGCTCCAACGAGGCTAGGTTTACCCTGGCGGGATCAGCCAGGAAAGAGGGCTTTAAGCTGAAGACGATCGTTCATCCCACAGCTTTTGTCGATCCTTCTGCCAAGATCGGCGACGGCGTTTTCGTGGCGGCCGGCGCTTTCGTAGGCCCCAGGGCCGAAATAGGCGACGGCGCCATAATCAACACGCACGCCAGCGTTGACCACGACTGCAAGATTGGGGAGTTCTCCCACATCTGTCCGGGAACGATCCTGGCCGGAGCGGTGGAAGTCGGCCCGCTGACCACCGTGGGCGCCGGCAGCGTGGTGAAACCGCTCGTAAAGATCGGCGCCAACGATCTCATAGGTTCCGGCTCAGTGGTCGTCAAAAATATCGGCGACAACACGGTCTCCTACGGAACTCCCGCCGAGGCGCAGAAGATCAATCCGAAGCCAAGGAGCGAAGAGGCGAAGCAGTTGGCGAAGGGCATGAGCGATTTCGCCAAGAAAACGCTGCTTTCCGCCGCGGTCGTTTTCCTCGCGGGCCTTGCGCTGGCGCTTCTGGCCATTAATTTCTGCGACCGCGACCTGGCTATGCTTCTGCACGAACTGCCGGGCGACAGGCTGGAGGACGCCGGCATGATCGGCCAGATCTCCCTTCTTTGCAAAAAGCCCTACGTAACGATGGTCGTCGCGGTCTTCTTTATCTTCTTCACTTTCGTAAAACCTATGAAGGAGTGGTTTGAGAAGCTGGGCTTCTTCCTTATCAGCATGGGCGTCTGCGGGATCGTTTCCAGCCTGACGAAGGAGCTTTTCCGCCGCGCCAGGCCAGGCCAGCTCTTCAAGGAGGCGGCCCATTACGGCTTCTTCTTCTTCGACCAGACCAAGAATGCTTACAAGAGTTTTCCTTCAGGACACTCCATGGAGATCGCGACCATGGCGGCGGTCTTCTGGTTCATCTTCCCGAAACTGAGGCCTATTTGGGCTGTCGCGGTCCTTTGGATGATGAGCGACCGGATGCTGATGGAGAAACACTTTTTGTCCGATACAATAATGGGGGCGACCTTGGGCATTGTCATCGTGCTTTT
Organism: bacterium; assembly: GCA_017444325.1. GTDB lineage: Bacteria > Auribacterota > UBA3054 > UBA3054 > UBA3054 > UBA3054. The sequence continues at coordinate 15,004 of JAFSWV010000101.1, forward strand.
AGTGAGAGCTTTCCTGGCTCCGCCCGTTATCAGGCTCGTTGAAAAGATCCCCGGAGTCCTCTGGAAAAAAAGGTCCTGAGGAACCGAAAAAGAGAAGGCAAAAAGAGCGCCCTACGGGCGCTCTTTTTTTATGTTTATTTCAAAACCAAAAAAGGGTATAATGAAAAGATATAGAAGAATAACTACATATTTCGGAGCAAGACATGTATCTTTTCGATCTGGGAAAGGTCGTCCTCTCTTACGACCAGGAGGCGACCATGAAAAAGCTGGCGGGTTCGCTCAATCCGCTGACGGCTCTCCTTATCTTCGCCAAGAAGGACGAGTTCATGGCGGAATTCAAACGCGACACGGAGCTGCTTGAAACGGGCCGCATGACCATGAGCCAGTTCTTCCTAAGACTAAAAGGGAAGACCGGCCTCGATTTGACGGAGGAGAAGTTCATGGAGATCTGGCAGTCCGGCTACGAATATTATTCCGACGCGCTTGCTAAGGTATCGGAACTTGCGAAGAAGGATAAGTGCGGCGTGGCGGCCAACCTTTCCGAAGCCCAGGAGGAGATCTTGAGGAAAAGGGAAGACTTTGCTCCTTTCACGGACTGGGCCTGCTCCTGGAAACTTGGGATCTTGAGAAACAGCAAGGAATTCTTCCTGAAGGCCGCGGAGCTAATGAATGTTTCTCCCGCCGAATGCACATACATTGACGACCGTGAGGAGAACCTAGTCTTCGCCAGAGAAGCCGGCATGAAGACGCTCCTTTACACCGCTCCAACCGATCTGGATAAACTTTTCTGAGATGAAACATAAAGGCTTTACTATTTTGGAACTGCTTCTGACGATGTCGATCATGGTCATGGTCATGACTATGATCCAGTCGGCTCTGGCCATTTCCAGTAAAGTCTGCACCGGCGGCCGCGACAGGGCTCAGCTTTTCCACGGAGCGAGGCTTGCTATGGACGAGATGTTGAACGCTTTTGCCAACATGGAGTACGCTTCGACCGGCAAATACGAATTCGTAGCTTCGACAGGCGACGTTGAGGGTTATCCCAGGGACAGCATAGACATGGTGACGCTTGCTCCTCCAATGCAGCTTGATTCCCGCTGGCTAGCCGGGGAAGTGAGAGTCTGCTATTCCATAGCGACAGGCGAGGACGGTCTTTCCGTTCTTCAAAAGGAACTGTCTTATCCGACCGATGACGACACCAACGCCGATATTCCGTCCGTCGTTCCCTTGGTGGAAGGCGTAGTAGGTATGGAGCTCTCTTTTTACGATGAGGACGGCAATCTTTCCAGAGGCTGGGACACTTCCATATCAGAGCAGGACGGCTCGAAGCCTTACGAAGTCGTCATAACGCTGTTCCTGGACCTCGGCAAAACCATTCAGCCTCTCTGCAGCGCCGCTATGCTTCCCACGATGAAAGTCAAGAACGGCCAGAACGACGGTGTGAACGGATCCAATGGAAACGGGAATAACAGCGGTCCCGTTCCCGAGATGGAAGAGCCGGAAAATGACTTCGGCGGCGGTGGCGGCGGAAGGCAAGGCGGCCAGCGGCGCGGCGGCGGTTCCGGCGGCCCGGGCGGATCAGGCGGCAGAAGCGGGGGTGGCGGTCCAAGAGGCGGAGGACCGGGAGGCCCCTCGCCGGAATAGATTAATGAGTTAATCATCAAAAAGACCTTCATAATGAAAAAAGCATTTTTATTTCTATCATTAATTCTTCTTGCTGGCTGTAGCACGACGCATTTTTACGTCACAGATGACGGCTTCAAAGTTGCGGAAAATGGATCTAAATTGCAAGAGAAAGATTTTAAAGGCAGCGATTTTTTTATAGTGAATCCGCCTAACGAGTACTATAGAGACTTAAATGGATATGTATTCTTTTTCATTTCTGATTTCATGATTTCCCAAAATTATGTGCAGCCGGCTGATAAACCTCTAATAAGCCAGAAACTTCAAAAAAAAGGAGAAGCGGTTTTGCTGAAAAACGGGGAAGTGTTTTTTGTTAGATATGATGACGATCAAGAAGTTTTCAAAACATATTCGTACCTAATGCAGATAGACAACGCTGCATATAACCAATATTGTCAAAGCATTGATGAATTTATAAAACTGAAGAGAGCCGCTTACAATTGTCAATGGGTGCTTGATAATTGCCAGAATCCCTTAAAAACGATAACCAGGCAAGTGTCTGTACCGCGGACAGAATATCAAACAGTTACTAGGAGCGCCAATACTTCCTACTACGGCGACTTATATGGAGGTGCCACGACCTACTACACATCTGTTGAACCATACACCGTCTATGACACCAAGACGGAATATGTAACGATTGCAAACCCTGATTATAACCCCGTGAAAGTTGATCAGGCTAAAGAATTATTGCCGGTTGTGCTCGCAGAGATAGATAAATTGGATGCGATTATAAAAGATTTGTTTGTTAGGATCTTCTACATTCAAGAAGTTAATTAAACATCTTAGAAATTGGATGTAATAATTTATTCAGCATTAAACTAGAAAAATAAAAATGGGCGAGAACGAATTCAATCTGTCGACAGCCAAAATAGACCAGCAGCTCTTCTATAAGCTGCCCTACGCCTTTTTGGAGAAGCATCAGCTTATTCCCATCTGTGAACCGCAGCCCGGGGTAACGCAGGTCGCCATGGCGGATCCTGACGACATCGAGACCTTGGATGAATTGCAGCGCGTCATAAACACCAAGCTTGAGATTGTCAAAGCGACTCCCGAGGAGATCGCGGAGGCCATCGAGCGCTGCAACAGCGGCAACGCCCAGTCCGTCGAGAAAGTCATTCAGGACTTGACGGAGGACGACCTTGAGATCATCGGCAACATCAGGGAAGACCAGGACGGCGTGGATGTGGCGAACGAGGCGCCGATCATCAAGCTCGTGAACCTGATCATTTGGAACGCCCTGCAGATGAGGGCTTCCGATATTCACATCGAGCCTTTCGAGAACCAGCTTCTGGTGAGGTACAGAGTGGACGGCGTCCTGCACGAGATGAGCTCACCGCCCCACAATTTGCACGCCGCCATTCTCTCGCGTATAAAGATCATGTCCGACCTCGACATCTCCGAGCGCAGGACGACTCAGGACGGCCGCATCCAGATGAAGCTTGGCTCAAAGGAGATCGACATCCGTGTCTCCATCATGCCGACCGTCTGGGGCGAGAACGTAGTCATGCGTCTTCTGGACAAGAGCGGGCTGATGCTCGACCTCACTGACCTGGGCTTTGACGAGCACCACCTGAAACTATACGATTCCATGCTGAGAGTCTCGCACGGCATCGTTCTGGTTACAGGACCTACCGGCAGCGGTAAAACTACGACGCTCTACAGTTCGCTGAAAGTTTTGAACAAGCCGGACGTCAAGATCATCACGATCGAAGACCCTGTCGAATACCAGATCAAAGGCATCAACCAGATACACGTCAACGCCAAAGTTGGTTTGACTTTCGCGCAGGGCCTGCGCTCTATTCTGCGTCAGGACCCCGACATCGTGATGGTCGGTGAAATTCGTGACGTGGAGACCGCCGAGACAGACGTGCAGGCGTCTTTGACCGGCCACCTTGTCTTCTCAACCTTGCACACCAACGACGCTCCCTCCGCCATCACGCGTCTCATCGACATGGGCGTGGAGCCGTACCTGATCACGTCTTCCGTGATCGGCGTACTGGCCCAGCGACTTGTGAGAGTCTTGTGTCCCTATTGCAAGGAGGAAACTGAAGAGGACGTGACGGAAGCGCTCGACAGGCTTATGATCCCGGAGGAAATAGCGCCGAGAGGCAAGCACAAGATCTACAAGGCCAAAGGCTGCGAGAAGTGCCGCGACACAGGCTTCAAAGGCAGGATCTCGCTTTTCGAGATCATGCAGATGTCTGAGGAGATCAAGGCGCTGACCCTGAAGAGGGCGGCGGCTTATGAAATAAAGAAGCAAGCCATAAAAGAGGGCATGGTGACCCTGCAGCATTCCGGCTGGCAGAAAGTCTTAGCCGGCGTGACGACGCTGGAGGAAGTCCTGAGCGTCACAGAGGAAGTGTAAACAATCCCAAATAATCGGAGGCAAATATGAACAACACGAGTCAGAAGAACAAACGCCGCATGTTGGAACGCGGCTTCACCCTGGTCGAAATGATGGTCGTGGTCGCGGTCATCGGCATCTTAGGCTCCGTAGTCGGCGGCAAACTTATCGGCAACACTGAAAAAGCCCGCAAAGCCAAAGCGATCATGGAGATCAAGGAATTCGAGACTCAGGCTGAGCTCTATCAGCTTAACAACGGCAAGCCCATAACGGCGCTGTCCGATCTTTATCCGGAGTACCTGAAAGAGGCTCCGGGACCCGATCCCTGGGGCAACGAGTATGTCGTGACCATTGAAAGCGACGGCACTGTCCGCGTGACTAGTTCCGGCGTCACCAGTGATGAAACTGAAGGCAAGGCCGGCGGCCAGACCGCCGATTGGGGCAAATGATCTTAATTTCCATACTTTGAACCGCTATGGCTCAGACCAAAAAGAAAAAAAGCATAACCAACCTTTTGTCCGGCGGCGAAAAGACCGTCGCCTTGGACATCGGTTCGCGTTATGTCAAGCTTGCTATCCTGCAGCGTAAGAAAAACAACGTTGCAGCGAAGCAGCTTGATCAAATGGCGATACCTTTCACCAGCAGCAGGGGAGACGTAACGCCAGAGGCGGTGAAAGAGACCGTCAAGCAGCTCCTTCAGCGCAACCGAATCAAGGACACCGGCGTTCTTTCCGTGATGTCCCGCGATTTCGTCACGGTCAGCCACCTTGAGCTTCCCAGCACTGACAGGGAGCAGATCAAGCAGATGCTGGTCTTCGAGGCCGAGAGCCATCTGCCCTTCGCCATGGAGCGCGCCATCACGGCTTTCGATTTCAAGCCGATCGAACAGCCAAAAGCGGAACCCAAGGAAGGCGAAGAAGCTCCTGCGGAACCGGCGCCCGTCATGTCGAAGGTCGTCTTCGCAGCTGTCAGGCAGGCGCTCATTCCGAAGTTTCTGGAGCTGCATTCCCAGAAGGGTTTGAAACAGACCGCCATTCAAGTTTCCTCTTTCACGATCTTCAATCTCTACGATTACCTGAAGAGGGAGGGGAAGATCCCGGAGACCGAAGGCGACACGCTTATAATCGAAATGGGCGCCCGCAGGACGGAGTTCGTCCTGGTGAACAACAAGGGAGAGCTGTCTTTCACGAGGAACGTGGAGAAAGGCGGCGACGACCTTACGATGTTCCTTGCCGGAGAAGAGGGTATTTCTTTTGAGGAAGCTGAGCAAAGAAAGATCAAAAATTGGGAAGAAACGAAGCTGAACGATCCCGGCGAGCTTTTGCGCGCCATGGAAGGGATCGTGACCGAACTTGACAAGACCATACGTTTCCTTAAGAACCGCGGCCTGAGCGAAAACATAACGCAGGTCTGCGTGTCCGGCGGCGGCGCCGCCAGGCCGGAAGTCTGCCGTGCGCTTTCTGCGCCTTTGGGCATAGACGCTCCTTTGTATCTCAACGGCCTTGAGGCGATAGAAGCGAAAGGCAAGGATCTTTTCGGACCTTCCTTTTCGGCTGTTCTTGGCGCCGCCTTGGCCCAGGTCGACGAAGCGGCGATCTACATCGATCTTCTGCCGGTCGACGTTGTCAAGCTTCAGCTTCTGGCCATGCGCCGGAAGATGCTTATCAAACTGGCGATCGGCGTGGCCGCCGTCGCTTTGATAGCGCTTCTGATTCTTGGAATTGCAGTATTGATAAGCAACGCCAAGGTCGAGGCGAAAAACAAGGAACTGAAGAGCAAGCTGACGGAGACCAAGAAAGTCGACGCTCTGGAGAAGCGCAACCAGCAGCTTCAGAAGGCTGTCAACGACATCGAGGGCGTCATATCGAGGAAGACCTCCTGGAATTCCGTTTTGGCCGGCATTTCCTCCTGCATGACGAGCAATCTCTGGATCACGTCCATTGGCGTTGACAAAAACAACACCATGACGGTCGAGGGCTACTCCAGGAACGCTGATTATCTGCTCTTTGAAGAGAACATGCAGCGTCAGCTGCGCTTTGAGAATGTGATCGTTCCCAGCGAGAAGACCATGTACCAGTACGGGCTGCAGGTGCATTATTTCAAGCTGACCTGCGACATCCTGCCGGATTACAAATACAACGAGAAACTGAGGAACCTGCTGAACCAGCCGGCTTCCGAAAAGGCAGATGCAACGGAGGTGAACGCGCAACCCGCTCAGGAAGCGCCCGCGAGCCAGTCGCTTGAAAGAAGCGACGCTCCGGCGGAAAGAAAGGAAGACAAGCCCGAGGAGATCATGGAAGCGCCCATGCAGGGCGCTCCGCTTCGCTTGGGAACGCCCGCCGGAGGCACTTTCAGGGGAAGCTCAAGGGTAGCTGACGAGCCTCCGAAAACGGAAACGGCTTCCGAGAGCAAGCCGGCCCAAAAGCCGGCCCGTTCCGCCAGGCTCATGAAGAGATCCGACGGTGCTGCGGAAACTGAAAATGCCAAACCCGAAGCAGGCGAGACCGCGCCTGTGACAGAAGATGCCGCGGAAGCTGCTTTTGAGGAAAAAACGGCGCCCGCTGACGCAGACGAAAAGGAGGCCCGGTTGAAAGAAAGTGAAAACGCTTCGCCCATAGTTGAATTGAACGATGAAGCGGCCGCCGAAGACACGGCTCTTGAAAAAGCGGCGGACGAAGCGGAGGAAGAGAGCGGCGGCGACAACGAGGAAACGGCTGACTCGGAAGACGCTTCACTTGACGACAACACGGAGGACGACAAATGAGAGCGCTGACCACTAGAGAATGGATGACCGTCGGCATCGGCGGAGCCCTCGTAGTAATCGTTCTGGTCTGGACCCAGCTTATCTCTCCCGGTACCGATAAACTGGAGTCGAACTCCAAACGTCTGGCCGACCTGAACAAGAACATCGCCACGGCTGACAAGAAGATCAGCCAGGGCGCGAATCTTGCCAAGGACTACAAGAACTTAACTGAGCGCTACAGCAACGCGCTGGAGACCATAAACGCTCAGAAGATGCCTGACAATCTGGCGCGCACTTTGCGCGAAGAATTCGCCAAACTGGACGGCAAATACGGCTCCTCGATCACAAGTACGGCTGTGAAGCAGCCGCAGACTAA
>JAFSWV010000102.1 GCA_017444325.1 bacterium
AAGTATCGTTTCCTCTGCGCCAATTTCAAAGCCGAGACCAACAAGGTCCAGTACACCGAAAACGACATCAAGGATTTCTTCGATCTCTATCAGGGCGACTTCACCAAGACCAACGAATTCGGCGAGACCATAGACATGGAATTCGACGAAGCCAAGAGCCAGGTAATTTCCGCCTTCCTGCTTGAAAGAGCTAACGAAGATGTCCAGGAAAGAGCCTACGCTTTCCGCGACAAAGTCACCACGAAAGAAGAGCTCTCCACCGAGGAACTCGTGAACGACTTCAAGGAAGCCGCCAAAGCGGAAGGCGTCCAGGTCCAGGATTCCTTTACCAAAGCCGTCGGAGAAACTCCCGCAATGATCATCAACGGCGCCCAGATCGCCAAGCTCATCGAAGAAGAGCCCGTCGGCACCCTCGACGTTTACGAAGCTTCCGACAGCCTGTACCAGGTCTATCTGGTCGTCGCCCGCAGCGAAGCTTATGAACCGACCTTCGAAGAAGCTGAGAAAGAAGTCCGCGACGCTTGCGTGACCGCCAAGGCCTACGAGTTGGCGAAAACCGACGCCGAGGCCTTCCTTGCGAAAGTCAAAGCCGATCCCAAGAACTTCGAAGGCATCGCCACCAACAGCAATCACAAAGTCAGCAAATCGAATCAGCCGCTCACTCCGCTGCAGAGCCTGACGAGAGACATCCCGACTTCCGAGTACAAGTCTCTCTTCCGCTATCCCGCCGAGACCCCGCGTCTTCTCAACGGCGTCAACAACGTTTACGTCGCCGTCGTCACCGAGTTCATCGACGCTGACGCCGCTTTCGACACTGACAAAATGGGCGACAGGATCGCCCAGCAGAAATCCGCTCTGGAAAGAGAGCTCTATGTCAAGAGCACCGAGAAGGAAGTCGAGAAGATCCTCTCCGAGCTCCAGGGCAACATAACAAAAGCTACGGAAAAAGCGCGCCAGTAGGCGTTTTATGAATTCCATCCGCGTTCTTTACAAAAAAGGCTGCGGCCCTTCCAGTTCCCACAGCATGGGACCGAAAAGGGCCGCCGCTCTTTTTAAGGAAACCCTTCCCGAGAAAACCTCCAAGATCGTTGTCGAGCTCTTGGGAAGCCTTGCCTTGACAGGCAAAGGCCACCTCACCGACCGCGCCGTCTTGGAAGGCCTTGATTTTCCAAATACCGAGATCAAGTGGCGCGGCGAAACGTTTCTCCCCCACCATCCCAACGCCCTCGTCTTCCACGCCTATGACAAGGAAGGAAAAGAGCTCGTTCCGCCCAAGACTTTCTACAGCGTGGGCGGCGGCGACCTTGAAGACGAAAAAGAGAATTTTCTTCCGAGCGTCATAAAGAGCGGCTACCCCCATGACTCCATCACGGAAGTGACGGAATTCTGCCGCAAGTACAATCTCACCTACTACGAATACGTCGCCCACTTCGAGAATGACGCCAACGGGCTGGAAGCATTTTTAAACGACGTCTGGCAGACCATGAAGGGCTGCGTTGAGGAAGGCCTCAAAAGAGACGACCCGCTTCCCGGCGACCTGAAACTGGCCAGGAGAGCCCACAAACTCAGGGAAAAAGCCAACGAGCGCATCGGCATCGTGAGAGATATGAACCTGGTCTCCGCCTACGCCCAGGCCGCCAGCGAACAGAACGCTTCCGGCGCCAACATCATCACTTCTCCCACCTGCGGGTCCTGCGGCATCTTACCTGGCGTTCTCTATTACTTCCACCGCCATTACAACATCCCTGAAGAAAACATTCTTCACGCCATCATGACCGCCGGACTCTTCGGCTGCTCCGTAGTCGCCAGAGCCTCCATCAGCGGCTCCCAGGTCGGCTGCCAGGGCGAAGTCGGCACCGCCATCTCTATGGCCGCCGCCGCCACCGCGCAGCTCTGGGGCGGCTCCATGAGCCAGATAGAATACGCCGCCGAAATAGGCATGGAACACACCCTGGGCCTCACCTGCGACCCGGTCTTCGGCCTTGTCCAGGTCCCCTGCATCGAGCGCAACGCCCTCGGCGCCGTGAGAGCGCTTTCCGCCGCCTCCTACAGCCTCGCCACCGACGGCATGCACTTAGTCCGATTCGACGACGTCATCGACGTAATGTACGCCACAGGCATCGACATGCAGTCGAAATACCGCGAGACCGCCCAGGGCGGCCTGGCGAAGATCATGCGCGAGCGCTTCAACAACCGCTGACGGTTTAAGCTTCCATAAACCCTCATAAATTACGAAGGGTTTATGGAAGCCTTTGCTTTTGATAAAATAGAGTTACTATGCGTAACTCATTTTTATTTGCTTTCTTTGTTTGCGCCTTATGTGCGCACGCCGCGTTTTCCGCCGACCTTGACGAGAACGATTTCCTTAACAACTACGAAGTGCCGGTCCTCATAAAAGTCCCCTACTATGAGAAAGGCGCAAGCAAACCAAGGCCGTATGAACTGATCCTTCAGCCCGGCGACCTCTACAAAAGCCGCTCCGGCAAAAACGGCCTCGTTTATGAAAAATACGGGCTCATTGAAAAAACCTTCTCGGATTTTATCAACAAGGAAAGGCCCGCTCCGGCCGTCAAAGCTCTCGACATCAGGGATAAAATTAACAAAAGGTACGAAAAATACCTGGAAGGCCTGAAATCAGAAAAAATGCCCGAGGATTGGGTTAAGGAACACCGCTTCTGGTTTTCCAACGAAGTGAAAAACATTGACTATAAGATCAAAGACCAGATCGAGTGGAATAAAAATGGCGATCAAGGCGAAGAAAGGCTCAAGAGATTGGAAAGATCCAAAGCTTTTTTTGAGAGCATCCGTTCCAGAATAGATGATCTCGAAGACCCGTCCTCTGATCCGGACAAAGACGGGCTCGACAACCGCACCGAATTCGCCAGAGGCACTAATCCCTATCTCAAGGACTACGTCTCGGCTTATCCCATGTACTATGAGGTAGTCTATGACTACAGCCCGATGGTCACCGGCACTTTCTATCTTGTAAACTCTTTCAATAAACCCGTCAAGGTCAATTGGGGCAACGGTCTGAATCGCTCGTCTGATTTTTATAAGCTGAACATTAATTATAACGGCCAGCCTATCCCCCAGAAAAGCGTCACTCTCCCGCCCGCTTCCACTAACAGGTTAGACTGTTTCTTCAATGCTGAAGCCTTCCCCAGATTTTTTGACGAGGCCTATAGAATTAATTTTGATGACGTCACAAACGAATACGGGAACACCTACCTTACGGTAGGATTCCATACTTACGAAGACAACAGCCAACCCCTGACGAGTCCGGACATAGCAAAACCGGATAAAGGCTCCATGTTCTCACGCAAGGATGAAGTTACTTTCCGTTGGACGGAACCGGAAGGCAAAGAAATGATAAATGACCGCCACGAAAGAATCGGTTACAAACTTCAGTTCATTGATCCTTTCGGTAAAAACGGTGAAAGGGATGTCAGCCCTGGCGGAAACTCCACCGTAAAAAAGCATCAAAACTTCAAAGCTGATGAATTGAACCCTGGCACCTACTTCTGGAGAGTCAACAAGCAGGACCGCTTCCACGCTCCTGTAAGCTCATTTTGGAGTTGGTTCGCCGTCGGCAAAGATATCGACACTCCTCCGGAAGAAAAGAGGTATTACGACAATACTAGTTCCGGAAGGTATAACATGTCCGAAATGATTTTTGCCATCGTTGGAAAAGAATACAAATTGTGCATGGGAAGCTACTGGTCCACCAAAGATTCCCGTTTTCTCATGCCGCTGATGAAAAAAGACCAGGAGATCTTTTTTGAGACTTTCGGAGGAACTAACAAATACGGCGCCCCAAACGGCGCTTGGTATGTTAAAGGAACTTTCGACCGGCCCGGCATCTACAGCAACATCTGGTTCAATATAGATTACAACGGCAAGACCAATGTTTACCCGACCTATTTTATTGTCCGCAATCCCGCCTCAAAGAAAGATCCCCGCACATATTATGACGCTGAAGGCAAATATGTAGTCCATGAGCTCTTCAAAAACGTATCTTTCTCCTTCAAGGAAAAAGAATATTTCAACAGCCTCACCAGAAAGGAAGGATTTGAATGGGGAGATATCAGCAATAAAGAATTCGATCCTCCCCTGCCGGAAGGCTTGAAAACAGAGGACGCAAGCGACGGAGACTGGGAGATAAAAGGCTTCCCGACAGTTTCCGGCGTCTTCACTAACGCTTTCATTTTCTCTTCCGGCGAAAACACCGCTTCAGAGACCCACATCTTCAGAATAAAAGACATTGGCGAACCGATCCCGGAAGTCGAGAAGACTCTGAAAACGCGCTTTGATGAACCGCGCAGGAAAAAACGGCAATAAAAACTATATTCTTTCTTTCAACCCATCAATCTCTCTGCAATCAAGTTTTGTAAAGGCAAAACGCTTTTTCCCTAGGTCCTTTATTGATGCGCCGATAAGGAATAGTTCCTTGTCGTCGATTATAAGAAAGCGATCGTGAAATTTTGAACTAAAGGATACGACCAAATCGCCATATTGTTCATTGAACTTATCAATGTCGCTTGCTGCCAGTTCATTCCCGCGTTTGGAAGTTACTATCTTTAAACTTACTCCCTTCCCCTTTTTAGCCAGCATTTCCAAAGTCGTTATGTCAACATAATTGTCAATGAGAAGAATAGATTGTTTGGCCGTAAGAATAAATTTAGTCAAAAACACATCGGCATCGAAAACCTGCCCGTCATAAAAAACGCCCTGCCTAGGAGGCAGCGAAGTCTTAACAAAGAAGTCCACTTTGTTTTCCAAGTTTTGAATTCTGAAATCTTGTTCACTAAATTTCTTTTCAAGCAAATCAAATCTATGATTTAAAGCGTATCCCTTCAAAAGAAATTCTTTGAGAACTTTTGTAGCCCAACACCGAAACAGTGTCGCGTTATAGCTATTTACGCGATACCCCACAGAAAGAATCGCATCCAAATTGTAATATAATGTTCTATAAGATTGTTTCCCTTGACTACCCATATGTTCCAAAATGGAACATGTGCTCTCCCTTTTTAACTCTCCGCTTTTGTATATGTTTGATAAATGCTTTGTTATTGCCGGCCTTTGGGTGCCGAACAACTTAGCAATCTGTTCTTGCGTAAGCCAAACTGTTTCGTTTTCAAATCGAACGTCCAGCTTTATCGTTTCATCCGGTTGATAAATTATAATCTCATTTTCCATATCGCAAATTTAATTGGAATGTTAACCAAACTTACCAAATGGTATGAAAACTTTTCT
>JAFSWV010000103.1 GCA_017444325.1 bacterium
CAAGTTCCTTCTCTGGTCCAGGGGCGGATATCGCTTCACGATCTGCGGGCCGAAATATTTGGCCGATCATCTGAGGAAGCACTACACGGAAACGGAAGTCGGCAAATTCGACGCCGAGATCATGGGCGGCCGCATCTATGAGAAGCCTTTCGAAGTCGTGAGCGTTTCCGATCCTAGCCAGCTTCCGGCTCCCAAAGAGAGCACCGCTCCTCTGGGCCGCCACTTCAAAGGCTGCCGCATCGGTTTCGACCTCGGCGCCAGCGACCGCAAAGTCGCCGCTGTAATCGACGGCGAAGTGGTCTTCAGCGAAGAGGTGGTCTGGGATCCTGTGAAGCAGAGCGATCCCGAATGGCACCACTCTGAATTCATGGCCATGCTGAATTCCGCCAAGGCGAAACTCCCGAGAGTGGACGCTATCGGCGGCAGCGCGGCGGGCGTTTACGTTGACAACCGGGTGAAAGTCGCTTCGCTCTTCAGAGGCGTGCTGGACGCTCCGGTGAAGGATCCTGTCAAAGTGCAGGCCGCCAAAGACGTCTTCCTCAGACTTAAAGACGAATGGAAGGTCCCCTTCGAAGTCGTGAACGATGGCGAAGTGACGGCGCTGGCCGGCTCCATCTCCCTTAACGACGGCGCGGTCCTTGGCATCGCCCTCGGTTCCAGCGAGGCGGTCGGCTACGTCAACAGTCAGGGCAACATCACGACCTGGCTCAACGAGCTCGCTTTCGCGCCCGTTGACGTCAGGGAAGGCGCTCCCTGCGACGAGTGGTCCGGCGACGCCGGCTGCGGCGTGCAGTATTTCTCCCAGCAGTGCGTCGGCCGTCTTTTGAAGCCCGCCGGCATCGAATGCGACGAGAGCCTTAAGCTTCCCGAAAAGCTCAAATACGTCCAGCAGCTGATGGCGGAAGGCGACAAGCGCGCCAGAAGCATCTACAACACCATCGGCGTCTTCATGGGCTACGGCGTTGCGCACTATGCGAACTTCTACGATATCCGCCACATCTTGAGCTTAGGCCGCGTGACGAGCGGCGAAGGCGGCGCCATCATCCTTGAGAAGGCCCAGGAAACTCTGAAGGCCGAGTTCCCCGAACTCGCCGAGAAGATCGCTTTCCATACTCCCAGCGAACGCGACAAACGTCACGGCCAGGCTATCGCCGCCGCTTCTTTGGCTGTCGTTCCCGGTCAGGAATAAAATCTAATCAAACAAATATAAGGCACTAATATGGAAAATCCGTATGTTACCCTGGCGCAGAAGTACGCCAAACTGTTCGCCGAAGGCAGAACTTTCCCCTGCGGCGGTTTTGAAAAACTACCTATGCCTCCCGCTGACGGACCGACCGTTTTGTGGTTTGCTCCGCACCCCGATGACGAATGCATCTCCGGCGGCTGGGCTCTGAGACTCAGGAAAGAAGGCTGCAACGTCATCGACGTGGCCGTCACCTTGGGCAGCAACAAAGCTCGTCAGCTGGGCCGCGAAGCGGAACTGAAGACCGCTTGCGAATACATGAACTTCGGCCTGGAAGTTTCCGTTCCCGGCGTCGGCTTAGAGCACGTCACCGCTAAGGAAAGAGCTGCCAATCCGGAAGAATGGCAGAAGAAAGTTGACGTCATCAAAGGCATCATCGAGAAATACCAGCCCGCCATCATCGGCGTTCCGCACGCCGGCGACTGGAACGGCACGCATATCGGCACCCATTACGGGGTGGAAGACGCTGTCCGTCAGCTCAACTACAAGTGCACCTTCGTGGAAACGGAATTCTGGGGCGCCATGGACAAACCGAACCTCATGTGCGAACTGCAGCCGGAAGACGTCGGCGCTCTGATGACCGGCATCTCCTTCCATATCGGCGAAGTCAGCCGCAACCCCTATCACCTCAGCTTACCGGGCTGGATGATCGACAACGTCAGACGCGGCGGCGAGATCGTCGGCGGCCAGGGCGGCGCGGTGCCCGATTTCACCTTCGCGGCCATCTACTACGCCACGAAGTTCGAGAATGGCGAATTCAAGCCCTTCTATGAAAAAGGCGTCATGCTTTCCAGCAAAGAATCCCTCAAAGACCTGCTCTTAAAGTAATAAATCAAAGGAACAAATATGGACGTTATCATTTGCAAAACTACGGAAGATGCCTGCCAGCTTACCGCCAAAATAATAGCTGACCTCGTGAAAAGCAAACCGGACGCGGTCCTTGGTCTCGCGACCGGCCGCACCATGGAAAGAGTTTACGCCTGCTTAGCCCAGCGCGCCAAGGAAAAAGGCATCAGCTTCAAAGGCTGCAAGTCCTTCAACCTCGACGAATACTGGGGACTGCCCGGCACGGATGTGAACTCCTACCGCTACTACATGAACTACCATCTCTTCGACCACATCGACATCGACAAGGCCAACACGCACGTTCCCTGCGGCACGGCCAAATGCGCGGTCGAGGAATGCGCCAACTATGAGAAAGCCATGAAGGAAGCGGGCGGCGTCGACCTCCAGCTCCTCGGCATCGGCGTGGACGGCCACATCGGCTTCAACGAGCCCTTGTCTCCGCTTTCATCCCGCACCAGGAAAGTCGTGCTTTCCGCGGAAACGCTTGAGCAGAACTGCGAAATGTTCGGCGGCGACCCCAAGAACGTTCCGACGCACGCCCTGACGATGGGCGTCGGCACCGTTCTGGACGCCAAGGCCTGCCTGCTCCTGGCTACCGGCTCCAGCAAAGCTGAGATCCTGGCCAAGGCCGTGGAAGGCCCCGTGACCTCCCTTATCAGCTCTTCCGCCCTGCAGTTCCATCAGCATGCCCTCATCATCGCCGACGAGGCGGCCGCGGCCAAGCTGACGCGCCAGGCGCACTACCGCTGGGTCATGGAAAATGATCCGGACATGAAAGCCATAATCGAAGAAAAGTAATGCTTCCTGACAAGTGGCGAGAATTTCTTCTTGAGGAGACGAAGGCCGAAAGCTTCGCTCGACTGGAAGAGTTTCTCGCTGCGGAACGGGCGCGGTACGCTGTTTTTCCTCCCGAGGAAAAGGTGTACCGCGCCTTTTCTTTTTTCCCGCCCGAGGAGACCAGAGCGGTCATTTTGGGACAGGATCCCTACCATGAGGAAGGCCAGGCTGAGGGCTTGGCTTTCAGCGTGCCGGAGGGTGTCCGGGAGCCGCCCTCATTGCGGAACATCCGGCGAGAACTTTCAATGGAATTTGAGCGGGAAATACCGAAACTCGAATTGAGAAACTGGGCCGCCCAGGGGGTCCTGCTTTTGAACACGGTCTTGACCGTCAGGGAAGGGGAGGCCAATTCCCACGCCGGCAAAGGCTGGGAAACATTCACTTCCGGCGTCCTGCGCAAACTGAGCGGAAGGGGAGGGTTGGTTTTCTTCCTCTGGGGCAACAACGCCAGAAAATTGAAAGATGTTATAAAAGCCGAAGGCAACCTTATCCTGGAATCCGCTCATCCATCGCCGCTTTCCGCCAGAAAATTTTTCGGTTGCGGTCATTTCAAAGCCTGCAACGAATTTCTAGTTTCGATCGGCAAATCGCCGATCGTTTGGTGCTGATTTAATATCCTTAGACTTGCTATTACTTTAAATAGCATTTTCCAAAATCATTGCAATCACAATTGCATTATCCTATTCTAAAGACGATACAGCGAATCATCGCTATTGACCTCATCACTATTTAGTGATATAATCTTTAACAATAGGAGTTGATCCTATGCCGGTAATTGCTAGATTCTATGGGATAATTATTCGTATGTATTTTCAACAGGCTGAGCATAATTTACCTCATATTCATGCGATATACGGCGATGATATGTCGACCATCAATATTATGTCAGGTGAAGTGATGGAAGGTAAGATACCGCCTAAAGCTCTTCTGTTGGTAAGGGAATGGATGGATCTTCATAGAAAAGAACTTTTAATTATGTGGGACACTCAAGAATTTAAACAACTTGACCCACTGGAATAATGGAGAATACAATGTTCCATAAGATCAAAGGAGTCAGCGCGCTGCCGAAATTTCGCCTTTTCGTTCAGTTTACCGAAGGCGTAACCAAGATCTACGACGTAAAACCGCTTTTCAAAAAATGGAAAGTTTTCAGGGCTCTGGAAAGATCTGAAGAGCTGTTTTATGATGTTGAAGTCGATGTAGGCGGCTGCGGAGTGATATGGAACGACGACATTGATCTTTCCTGCGATGAACTGTTCTCAAATGGAAAGGCGGTAAAGACGCCATTCGATGGTCTGATCGCTTTTACCGAAGCGACAAAACTTTGGGGCCTGAATGAAAGCACCCTCCGCAAAGCCATATCATACGGAAAAATCGTCAACGGCGTCGATGCCTGCAAATACGGCAGACAATGGGTAATTTCCACAGAAGCCATGATCCGTGAATATGGCCAACCGAAAAACAAGTGATTTAATTTCCTTTAAAGACCGTACTGCTTGGCCAGTTCCGCGAACTTGGGAAGCGAGTTGACGATCGTTTCGTAGGAAACGCAGTAGGCGATCCTGACGAAGCCCGGGCAGCCGAAGGCGGAGCCGGGGACTAGGAGGATGTTGAACTTCTTGGCGGCCTGGGCGAAAGCCGAATCGTCTTCCGTCGGAGTCTTCATGAAGAGATAGAAGGCGCCTTCGGGTTTGACGCAGGAGAAGCCGAGTTTGGTAAGGCCCAAGTAGAGCGTTTCGCGGTTCCTGTCGTAATAGGCGATGTCGGTCTTTTCCTCGAGGCATTCCGCGACGGCCAGCTGCATGAGGCTGGGGGAGTTCACGAAGCCCAGGATACGGTTGGCGACGGTCATGGCGGAAAAGAGCTGTTCGAAGTCATCCACTTCGCTGGGAACGACGACGTAGCCCAGGCGCTCGCCGGGGATGGAAAGGGATTTGCTGTAAGAGTAGCCGACAAGCGTGTTGCGGTAATATTTCGTGAGGTAGGGGACGGTCGCTCCGCCGTAAACGAGTTCGCGGTAGGGTTCGTCGGAAATGAGATAGATGGAAGTGGCGAATTCTTTCTGCTTGTCTTCCAAAATAGCGGAGAGGCGCTTGATGGTCTCTTCGCTGTAAACGACGCCGGTCGGATTGTTCGGGGAGTTGATTATGACAGCCTTGGTCTGGGGGCGGATGAGCTCCCTGAAAGCGGAAAGATCAGGCTGGAAAGTTTCGGTGTTGGGCGGGACGACTACTAGTTCGCCGTCGAAGTTGGCGACGTAGTTCCTATATTCGCCGAAGAAAGGCGCGAAGGTGATGACTTCGTCGCCGGGGTTGAGAAGGGCTTTAAGGGTGATGTTAAGGCCGCCGGCGGCGCCGACTGTCATGATGATGTTGGAAGCGGTAAAGTCGGTGGCGAAACGCTTGTTTATGGAGAGGGCGATCTTTTCCCTTACAGTGGGGAAGCCGGCGTTCGGCATATAACCGTGGACCTTCACAGGATCTTCTTCCTGGAGGATCTTGATGGCTGCCTTTTTGAGAGCCTCCGGAGCGGGGACGTTGGGGTTGCCTAAACTGAAGTCGTAAACGTTCTCTTTGCCGTATTCCTTGGCGAGTTTGAGGCCTTCCTCAAACATAGCCCTGATGACGGAATTGGCGGCGACCATCTTCTGCATGCGTCTTGATATCATTTTATAACCTCTCTACTATTTGACTGGTATTATAGCATAAGCTCCGCTTTGCTGATTAAA
>JAFSWV010000104.1 GCA_017444325.1 bacterium
CTCGTGAGTTCCCTGGCCCAGGCTTTCTGCTGTGCTTCCAGAGAGAGCCACGGCGTGAAGTCGTCGAACCAGAAGCGGCCGCCCACGGAGATGAGGTTGGAGTAATCGTAGAGATAACGGTAGCTGGCATTCAGGATAAGCTCGTCTTTCCTGCCTCTCAGCCAGCGCGGCAGCGAAGGATGAGAGAGGGCTTTCTGCAGCACTCTGGTGGCGTCCATGTTGACGCCGAGGTTGGCGAACGTTATGCGTTTATACTTGTCCAGATCCCAGAGAAGATCGCCCTGGATGTTGAGCCAGTCGGTGGGATCAGCCTGCCAGGCAAAGCCGACGGCCGTGGAAGCCTGGTATTCCCTGAAGGCCTTGCCTTCCGTGTATTTTCCGCGGTACTTGTAGTGGTGGCGGTAATCCTGGGACATGTAAACTTCGTCGTGATAGTAGCGCTGGCTGATGTAAGCCGTGAAGTCGATCAGGTTGGCGTTGTTGCCCTTCCTTTCGATCTGGAAGGCGTTCCTGATGCCAAGGTCAGCGCCGGCCGCCAGGCCGGACTCAGTGCCGAAGGCCGCGTTGCCGAAGATCTTGCCTTTAGGCTCGATCAAATGACGGATCTTCTCGCTGTCGGACTGCAGGTATTTCCTCATCAATTCGCCGGCGTAAGTGCCTTCCAGATTGTAGGTCTTATGCAGCTTGAAGTTCACATCCACGCCGCCGTAAGGCATAGCCCTGAAGAAGGCGCCTTCGTCCTGGGGACGGTAGGCGTCGATGGCCATTCTCGTGTAGCGGTTGTAATCCTGGTTGAAGTGGTTGACCGGGAAATTGACGGTCTTGTTCCTGAGTTTCAAGCGCCTGTTGAAGCCGCCGGGCGCAGCCGGATTTATCCTGCCGCGCTTCCAGACGTAGTCGTACTCTTCGCCGTCGTTGTAGTTGTTGATGTTGCCGAAGTCCATCGTGAAGCCCAAGTAGGGCTCGACATTCAGGAAGTTGAAGAAGCGCTTCGGCATCGAGATCTTATGGTCGGTCTGCGCCTGCCACATGGTGTAGCTGGCGTGCGCGTCCTGCTTGTCGCTCTGGACGTAATGGTAATAACCGGCGGTCGTCTTGCTCTCGTAGTAAACGGGCACTTTCAAAGCGGGCAGCTCCATCACCCTGCGCTTCCTGAAGACGTGCCTCAGCTCGGGCAGGCGCTCGTAAGTCGTGTAGAAGCTGTTGACCTGCTTGACGGCGTAGAAGGTCAGCTCGTTGTCCTCGCCGACAGGGATCGTGAAGTCGAGCCAGGTGTCCCTCTGTCCGTAGCGGTTGTAGTCCTCGCGGTAGAATTCATGCACGACGTCCATGTCTTTCATGACGTCGATCTGCCAGGAAAGCAGGCCCCTGTTGAGCCAGCCGGCGCCCGGGCCGAAGGTCTGGACGTGCTGCCAGAGGAAGCGGTAGCGGAACTGGTTTTTGTCCTTGTTGCGGTGCTTGTCCTTTTCCTGGATGAAGCGGCGCGCAGTGTCGTCGATGAAGAAGGATTCCCACTCGCCGGCGATCGTCGTGACGTTCGTGAAGACGAGGGTGTAGGAGCCGTCAAGGCCGAAGGAGACGCCGTGCTTAGAGTAATAGCCGATGTGCGGCGTCAAACGGAGCTCTTTGCTGTGATAGACGTCCAGGGCCAGATCAAAGAAGCCGCCCTTTCTGGAATCGTAGCCGGCCTTGACCTGGACCGGGAAGGGATTGTCGTCCTCGCTCGGCGTGTAGGTGACCTGCGGCAGCCAGAGGAAAGGCACGCCTTCGAATTTCACGAGGCAGTTCCTGGCCGTTACGCGGCTCTGCTCCATGGGGTTCTTAAGATCGGGGACCGCGACGGTGATGTCTTTGGCTTCGAAGCTGTACAAAGCGGACTTGTATTCCGGCGGGCAGGTCGTGCAGCGAGCGTCCGTCGCATGCAGCACGTTCTCATAGGGATCTTTCACGAGCGTCTTGCCGTAGATGTACCACTTCTTCTCGTACCAGCGGCCTTCTTCCAGGTCTTTGAAATTGCCGAAGTCCACCTTGGCGTGGGCGTTCTCGAACTGGCCGGCGTAGTTCTCGAGGTTGAAGATAACGTTTTCGCCCAAGATCTCGTAGCAGAAGGGGCCCATCTCGTTGTCAACCGCGACGCCGGTCTGGTTCATCGCTTCGTAAAGATCTTCGGGCGCGACGTAAGTGACGCGCGTCCAGCCGGGAGAAGTGAGGATCTTCGTCACCGTGTTGTATTCGACGGAATCGGAATAGACTCTGAAGTCACCGTAAGCCAGAACCACGTTTCCTGTGGCGCGCAGGACCGTGTTGCTCGTGTAAGAAAACTCCAAAGCTTCCACCACCGCTTGTTCCCCATCGGGCACGGGAGTGATGAACCAGGGCTCGGTTCCCAGGGCGAAATCAGCCGGCGCGCCATTGCCGGCTTCATAGGCCGACTCTTCGGCGGCCGTAAGCGAGAGGCTAATTAAGCCTATCGCCAGGATAAAACTCAATATACGATCACTCATGATATTCCCGAAAAGGGGGTGGTGTTTTTAAGGCAAATTTTAGTTCAAATTTATATGCGTCATTCTACCATAGACGCGGTCAAAAAGTAAAGGACGATTTAAGGCTTGCGCTAAGATGTCGGGCTAAGTGATTATGGGTGATGAAGAAAGGGCTTGACGGAGCTAAGTGTGGATATTTCTGTTACTTTTCTGTGAATAAGTTGTGAATAGTTTGTTGATAACCGGTTGAAAAAGCCCCTTCCAGAGGCTCTTTTCAAGTGGGAAAATATTTTCCCAATAAGCCTCTTGATTTTTTTGAAAATATGGTAAAATGGAGACAACCACTATTGGATTAGGTAGCACTATGACAAAGAAATCAGAACGCACAAAAAAAGACGGAAACAAGATCAAGCTTCTCTACATGATGGAACTGCTGCGCAGCTCTGCGACCGAGAAGCACCCCCTCACCATGGACGACATCACGCTCGAATTGAAAAAGCACGGCATCATGTGTGAAAGGAGGACCTTCAGCAACGACATGAAACTTCTGATGGACACTTTCCACATCAAGAAGACGAAAGTCGGCCGCAAAAACGCCTACTACGTAATGAGCAGGGCTTTGACCGACACGGAGATAAAGATCCTAATAGACACCGTCCAGGCGGCCTCCTTCCTCTCCAAGAGCATGACGGAGTTCTTCGTCAAGAAGCTCTCCAGGATCGGCGGCTCGGACCTGGCGAAGAGAGTGCGGGAAAACTATATACTCTTCAACGTCAAGAAGAGGAACAACATCGAGATCTTCGATTCCGTGGAGGCCATAAGGCTGGCACTCTCGAAAGAGAAAAAGATCTCCTTCGTTTACAACGACCTGAACTACAAGGGCGAACGCATCGCGAGAAAGAATGGCGAGCGGTACCTGGCCTCTCCTTTGACGCTGGTAGTCAACGACGACAAGTACTACTGCATGTGCCCGGGCGAGGAAGACCCTCTCATCAAATTCAGGGTGGACCGCATGACGGAAGTCAAGGTCGAGGAAAAGCTCAACGTCCCGAAAACCGCGCTTGAGACAAGGAAAGACATTACGAAATATCTATCGGAAGTGATAGACATGTTCACAGGCAAAACGGAGAACGTGAACCTGCGCTTCAAAAAGCCGCTCGCGGAAATGATCTTCGACCAATTCGGCGAAGACATAGTGTGCAAAGAGGTGAGCGAAACGGAAGCCGAGACAGTTGTCTCCGTCTCCGTTGCCTCGACCTTCTTCAGCTGGCTTTCTACCTTCCAGGGCGGCATCAAGATCGCCGGTCCCATAAAAGTCGCAAACGCCTACAAAGACTTCCTGAAGAGCAACCTCGCCAACGCCTGAAAAAGACTTGATCGAGCATCTTTATTTTTGTAAAAAACAAGCGCGCCCGGTTGGGCGCGCTTGTTTTTTACAACCTCAGTTCAAAGAGATTTTTTATTGAACCA
>JAFSWV010000012.1 GCA_017444325.1 bacterium
AGCTTGATCCCTTCAACAAGACCGTGACGCAGTCCCAGCTCTACTCTCTGCGCGGCAACCCGGCTGAAATGGCCGCCGCCATCGAGAAGGCCATCGAGCAGTACGACCCCGATCCCGCTTCTCTGCAGAAAGCTCTCTTCATGCAGGCTCAGGCTTATATGGAAGCCAACGATCAGGCCAAGGCCGAAGAAACCATCAAGAAGACCATCGAAGTCGATCCCGAGACCGATCTGGCCAAGATGCTTTCCGAGCAGATCAAGAGAATGGAACAGATGAAGGCTGCTCAGGAAAAAATGATGCAGGAACGCAAAGCCCAAGCGGAAAAAACCGAAACGGAAGAATGACTTCCCCAAGGAAAATAGAACTTCCGCTTACCAGGGAAATCGCGGGAGATCTTAGAGCCGGAGAGTATGTGTTGCTCTCCGGCACGATCTACACCGCAAGAGACGCCGCTCACAAGAGGCTCGTTGAAGCCTTAGAAAAAGGCGAGGCTCTTCCTTTCCCTCCTGAGGGCGCGACCATCTATTACACCGGCCCGACGCCGGCCCCTCCCGGAGCCGTCATCGGTTCCGCCGGTCCTACCACCGCCTACCGCATGGACCCCTATGTCGAACCCTTGCTCAAAGCAGGTGTGCTCGGCATGATCGGCAAAGGTGCCAGAAAAGGGGACGTCCCCGAACTCATCAAGAAATACAAGGCGGTCTATTTCGCCGCGCCAGGCGGCTGCGGCGCCCTTTTAGGCAAAAGCATCAAGGAATGTGAAATCATAGCTTATCCTGACCTCGGCACGGAAGCAGTAAGAAGACTGAGAGTGGAAGATTTCCCCGTCTTCGTCGCCCAGGACAGTTTCGGCAACAGCATATACTAAACGCCAAACACCAAAAACCAAAAACCAAAATGAAAAAAAGCATCGTTTTAACTTTATTCGCGGCGCTCTTTGCAATCAGCTCATTTTGCGACGAAGCTCTGTCGAATCCCTTCTCTTTCCGCACCAAAGCGGAAATGGAGCAGACCGTTTTATTGAAACCCACCGACCCCATCTATTACAGCGAAGATCTGGCGGACGGCGAACCCGAGTCAGTCACCATCAAAGTGCAGGATCTGGACAACCCTGTCTGGGAGGAAGTTCTCTTCACTTTGACGGCGCCCTTTGAAGACGGCACTTTCTGCTGGGATTACTATCAGTCGGAATATAGGAATCTGCCCGCCGGCCACACCTACATGCTTTCGGAATGGATCAAGTCAAGCCCGGTAGGCAAATATTACTTTCATACCATCAAGATCGTGCCCGAACCGGCAGTTTTTCTCCTCTTCGGCATCATAGGCTTCCTTTTCCTCAGGAAACGCGTGAGAAGCCTTGTTCCCGTCATTGTTGCTTTCGCTATGATTGGCGCCTTCAACGCCAGGGCGGAAGGCGTAGTTGGCGAAGTTACGGCCCAGCAGCTCTTCCCCTTCGAAAGAACGGTAGTTGTCAATTACACGCTGGAATCGGATGAGAACGACGAATTCACCGTTGACTTCTTCTGCACTCCGGACAACGGATCTACCTTCTACAAGCTCTCCGAATACGGAACGCTTTCAGGCGAAGGAACGGAAGGAACGGTTAGCGGCAACGGCAAGCACAAAACCTACTGGACCCCAGGACCGGACTTTGATGAGATCGGAAGCGAAAGCATGATGGTGAAAGTCGTGGCCGAGGTCGTTCCGCCTCCTCCGAAAACTTTCATGACCATCGACCTTACCGACGGTTCCGTCAGCTATTCCCCTGAAGAACCCACGGGCGGCTGGACGGAAGAATACAAGACCACCAAGCTGGCTCTGAAGCGCATCGAGGCGGGAACTTTCAAGATGGGCAGCCCCTCGGACTTTGGCATGAGGGGTGACACAGACCTCTACCAGCGCGATGTCACGCTTACGAAGCCGTATTACATCGGCGTCTTCGAAGTGACGCAGAAACAGTACAAGCTGATCACCGGGCAGGATCCCTCAAAGTTCAAGGGCGACACGCGTCCGGTGGAATGCGTCAACTTCAACACCGTCACGGGCGAAGGCGGCTTCTTCGCGCTGCTGAACCAAATGACCGGCCTCACTTTCGGTCTTCCCACGGAAGCGCAGTGGGAGAATGCCTGCCGCGCTGGAACGGAAACGAGTCTGAACAACGGCACCGATCTCATTACCAACGACTGGGATCCCAATCTTTCTCAGCTCGGGCGCTACCACGGCGACTGGGAGGACAACAAGGTCAGCCCGGTTTACAATGATGAGACCGTCCCCGTTGGTGAATACCTTCCCAACGCCTGGGGCCTCTACGATATGCACGGCAACGTCGCCGAGTGGTGCCTGGATTGGATAGAGACTAGCCACCTCAAGGAGACTGATCCCGTGACTGATCTGGTAGGCTCTCTCACCGCCTCTTACACGACCGTGCGTGGCGGATATTATAAAGCTATTGGCAAAGCCTGCAGTTCGGCGGCCCGCACTTTCCCGAACAAAAACATAGCCTCCAGCAACAGCCAGGCTCCCCAGTACGGCATCCGTGTCTTCATGCAAATAGAAGAATAGCTGACGTCTGTTTTGGAAAAAAGGCCGCGGTCAAACCGCGGCCTTTTTTTATTCCAAAACGCGGGCCTCAACGGGGCAGAGCTTTCTGAAGGTTTCGAGATCCAGAAGGGTTGGAGCGTTTTCGTCAAAGCCCGGATCAAAGGCGCGGCCGCAGGCCGCGTATTTGCCGCCGGAAGCTGGATTGTAGGGGAGGAAATCGACGGAGGTGAGATTATTGAGCTCCCTGGCCAAATTTGCGATGGCGGTCAGGTTTTCTTCGCTGTCAGTTATGGTAGGAATAATGGGCAGCCTAAAGCAGTAGGGCGTTGCGCATTCTTTGTCGAGGCGCCTGATGTTGTCGATGATCAGGGCTGAGCCTTGGCCGGTCCAGAGCTTGGCTTTTTCTTCGTTGAGAAGTTTTAGCCCGAAGTGAAGGCTCTCTGCTTTTTCCGCCAGGGCTTTAAGTTTATCATATGGTCCGTGGCCGGAGGTGTCGATTATGGAAGGAAGCGCGTCCTCTACCATGTCGAGCACTTCCAGAAGGAAGTCGGCCTGCAAAAGCGGCTCGCCTCCGGAAAATGTCACGCCGTCCAGAAGTTCTTTTTTGTCCAGGAGGTATTCCGCCAGCTTTTGCGCGCTCCAATATTCTCCCGCCAATCTTGTGCCGCCCGGAAAAACGAGGGTCTCCGGTCTGGCGCTCTGTCCTTCCGGGCTATGGCACCATCTGCAGCGCAGAGGACAGCCTTTTAGGAAAACGGTTATCCTTAGCCCCGGGCCGTCGTGGATGGAAGCTTCCGCTATGTCGAATAGAAGGCCGTCCATAATTACGCGCCGAAGGCCTGGCGTCCGATGATCTGGTCCTGGTAAGGCTTGGAGAGCTCCACGAAATAGCCGCTCCAGCCCCAGACGCGGACTATGAGGTCGCGGTAGTTTTCCGGGTGTATCTGGGCGTCGCGAAGCTTATCGGGATTCAGGGTGTTCAGCTGAAGCTGCTGGCAGCCGAGCTTGACGAAGGCCTGGATAAGCTTTACGACTTTGAGAAGGGCTTCCTCGTTCCTGAAATAGGAGTCCGCAAGTTCCATGGTTATGGGGCCGCCGTTGCAGATCTTGTCGTAATTCAGTTTGCCGTAGGTCTCAAGTTCGCTTATGATCCCGCGGGCTCGGACGCCCGGGGCGGGGGCGAGGCTGGAGCTGACGAAGTCGCCGTATTTGCGGCCGTCGGCGGTGGCTTTCAGTTTCTGCCCTTCTCTCTTTTCGGTCATCAAGACGTAGTGCTGGGCGGAGCCGGAGCCGGGCCTTATGCGTCCGCCTCGGCCGTTGTCTTTTATTTCGGCAAGGGTGTCGGCGAAGATGTCGAACAGGCGTTTTAACAAGTCGTCGGCGTAATCGTCGTTGCTGCCGACCTTGTGGGGGACGGCCTTTATCATCTGTCTCAGTTCCTCGTCGTTCTCGTAGTCGCTTTCCAAGGCGGCCAGGAGCCTTTCGGGGGACACCTGCTTTTGTTCGAAGATCAGGTACTTGACCGCCGCCAGGGCGTCGGCGGCGCTGGAGGAGCCGCAGCCTTGGCAGCCGTAGTGATAGTGGCTTCCGCCGCCGTTGTTCAGATCGCGGCCTAATTTAACGGCGTTTTTGGAGAAGACGGAAACGATGGGTTCCGGAAGAAAATAGCTTTCTTCCTCGCAGCTTTTCCTGAAATCTAATGTCTGCGCTTCGGCGGCTGTTTTTAATCTGCCCATTATCCCTTCGAAATCGTCGCCCGCTTTAAGACCGGCTCTTATGGCCTGGTCCGCAGCTAATGGGAAATTGAAGGCGAACATGTTCGGGGTGTCGCGGCCGTCCTCCACCACGAACTCCCAGCAGGCCGCGACTGTGTAGTCCCTGGCTGACTCAAGGTCGTAGCCGAAATTTACCAGGCTGGGGATGATGACTTCGTCGTTTTGGTATTGCGGGAAGCCCAGGCCCTTGCGGGTAAGTTTGGCAGCGGAAAGAAGAAGATCAGGGGGCGTATTGGAATCGACCCTCAGATTGATCTTGGGGTCTATAAGACCGATGTCCTCGGAGGCCTCAATGCACATGTAGGTGAGGGGATTGATGGCCGGTCTTCCGTTTCTGTCGCAGCCCCCTAACATCATGCTCTGACCGTTGTCTCCCAGCTGGACTCCTCTGTAGAGGTCGGCGTCCCTTGAGAGGGAAATGAAAAACTCTTCCAATAGCTCGAAGGCCTCGTCTTTTGTCAGGACGCCTTCCCTGAGGTCTTTTTCAAGGTAAGGCCACATGTACTGGTCGAAGCGGCCGAAGCCCATGTGTTCGCCGCCGGCGGATCTCATGACGGACATTATGAAGCGCAGGGACTGCAGCGCTTCGTGAAAGTTTTCCGCGGGGTACTGGGGAACTTTTTCCAAAAGCGCGCGCTGAAATGGCTCTTTTGCGGCTTTTGCATAGCGTCTGGCGAAGGAAGCCACGGTGTCTATGGTGGCGACGGCGTTCGAAAGGAAATCGACGGCTTCAGGGTCGTTCTTTTTTTCTTCCAGGACTTTTTGGCAGGCGGCTTTTCGCCCCGCGAGGCCTTCCTTCAGGAGGAGGGGCCATTCGATGGAAAGGTTTTCCAGAGCGCGCCAGGCCCTTGTTTGGTCCAATCCGTTTATCGGGAAGTCCGGGTTGCCTTTTATAGTCCTGGTGAAGATGATCTTCTCGCCGGGAAAGACAAGGGGAGTTTCTTTATCCAAGATGTACTCGTAGATGAGCCGGTAGCGCCCGTTGAGGCTGAGGCCCTCA
>JAFSWV010000105.1 GCA_017444325.1 bacterium
ATGACGAGCAGTCTTTTCATCGAAGGTTAGTCGATGATGTCGAAACGGGTGTAGGGACGCAGCACTTCGGGAATGACGACGCTGCCGTCTTTCTGCTGGTAGTTCTCCAAAACGGCGACCCAGGTGCGTCCAACCGCCAGACCGGAGCCGTTCAGGGTGTGCGTAAGCATTGGCTTGCCGCCGTCCGCCGGACGGTAGCGGATATTCGCTCTCCTGGCCTGGAAGTCCCAGCAGTTGGAGCAGGAGCTGATCTCGCGGAAGGTGTTTTGTCCTGGCAGCCAGACTTCCACGTCGTAAGTCTTGCAGGCCGAGAAGCCCATGTCGGAAGTGCATAGCGCTACCACCCTGTGCGCGATGCCGAGTTTCTGCAATATCCTCGAAGCGTTCTCAGTCATTGTTTCCAGTGCTTCCTTGGACTGCTCCGGGGTCGTGATGTTGACCATCTCGACTTTGTAAAATTGGTGCACCCTTATGATGCCCCTGGTGTCCTTGCCGTAGGAGCCGGCCTCGGAACGGAAGCAGGGCGTCAGCGCGGTGTAGCGCAGAGGCAGATCTTTTTCGTCGAGCGTTTCGTTGCGGTGCAGATTGACGAGCGGAACTTCGGAAGTCGGGATAAGGTACATGGGCTTCTCCCACTCGACGTGGAAGAGGTCTTCCTGGAACTTGGGAAGCTGGCCGCTGCCGTACAAAGTTTCATCGCTTACGATCAGGGGAACTTCGAATTCCGTGTAGCCCTCGTGCTTCGTGTGCTCGTCGAGCATGAAGTTTTCCAGCGCGCGCTCGAGCTTAGCGCCGGCGCCCTTCAATACGGAGAACCTGGCGCCGCTTAATTTGGCCGCTCTCTCGAGGTCAAGGATTCCGAGTTTCTCGCCGATCTCGAAATGCTGCTTCGGCTCGAAATCGAAAGTCGGGATCTCCCCTACTCTCCTCACTTCGACGTTGTCGTCTTCGGAGTCTCCTATCGGCGTCGTGGGATCGGGAATGTTGGGAATGCGGTCGATGAGGTAGCTGACTTTCTGCTCCGCTTCCTCTTTGGTCTTCTCAGCGGAGTCGAGTTTTTCCTTTATCTCCTGGACCAAAGACCTCAGATCGTCGGCGTCCTCGCCTTTGGCGCGCTTCATGCCGATCTCCTTGGAGAGCTGGTTGCGGCTCTGCTGCAAAGACTCAAGCGCTTTGATCTCGTCGCGTCTCAATTTGTCGTTCACCATCAGCTGTTCAAGAGCCTCGTCGAGATTGTTGCGGTTCTGGCCAGCCGGATAGCGCGTCAGGAGTTTGGCGCGCACCTCTTCGTAATTTTCCCTAATGAATTTGATATCAAGCATAATTGCCTCGAAAGGTTATTATTTTTCGGACGACATGGCTTCCGCCAGCAGATCGTCCAGTATTTGCGAAAAAGTAAGCCCGGCGCCCAGGGCGGCCTTCGGCAGAATGGAAGCCTCTGACATGCCGGGAATAGTGTTGGTCTCAAGCGCGTAGATATCGCCGCGCTCGTTCACGATGAAGTCTGTTCTCGAAACGCCCTGGCAGCGCAGGGCCTTATGGCAGACTTCCGCAGCAGCCCTGATCTGGGAGCTCAAAGCCTCGCTTATCCTCGCCGGCGTGATCTCTTCGCTCTTTCCCTTGGTGTATTTCGCCTTGTAGTCGAAAAGCTCGCCCGTGTGGCTGACGATCTCCGTCACAGGCAGGGCGAACGGAGCGCCGTCCTTGGTCGCCACGACGCAGGTGAACTCGCGGCCTCTAACGAACTCTTCAAAAAGATAAAGCCCGCCGTTCAGCCAGAAGGAGAAAACGTTTTCCTTAAGTTCCTGCTCGCTATTCAAGAGCCAGAGTCCGAAGCTCGAACCGGAAGCCAAGGGCTTCGCGATGACGGGATACTCGAGCCCGGCGTCCTTGATCTTCTCAAGCGGATCTTCCTTGCTGGAGACTGTGACGCCTTTCGGGATCCTTATCCCGGCGGCCGCGTAGAGAAGTTTCGCGATGTCCTTTTCCATCGCGACCGCGGAAGCCGTCACGCCGCTGTGCGTGAAAGGAATGCCCAGCGTCGAAAGGAAGCCCTGGAAGCAGCCGTCCTCGCCGCCGCAGCCGTGCAAAGCCAGCATCGCCGCGTCAACCGGCCAGGACAAGACCTCGGTGAAAACTTTCGCGATGTTATCGGAAGGACGGTCTTTCCAATCCTCTTCCGTAGGCGCTTCATCCGCGCCCAAAAAGCAAGCTGTGCGGTCCTCTTTCAAGATGACCGCCCTGACGTTGTATTTTTTCCTGTCGAGCGTTCTGAAAACGTTCAGCCCGGATCTCATCGATATGGGCGCTTCCGGACTCCAGCCGCCCATGACCACGATAATGTTCTTTTTCATCCTAGTGACCCCAGACGCCTCTTTCGTCCTCGTCATATTCCTCTTCTTCCTCCTCCTCTTCCTTCACGGAAGAAATTCCCCAGATATGTCCGCCCGGCAGAATGGTCGCGGTCTTCGGGAATTTCCTGACCGTCCAGTCGATGACAGCCAGCGAAACGGAGTATCCTTGCGAGGACTGCAGAATGGCGTCGTATTTTTCCAAGCCCTCCTCGTTCGCCTGGGAGACCACGAAAGTTCTCGACCAGATCAACCCCACACAGAGCATCACGCACAGGAACATCCCTACGGCCGCGCCGCAGAGCATGCCCAAAAAGCGGTCGCTGAACTTGAGATCCAGGGCGTTCATCAGTTTCCTTTTCACAAACTCCGCCAGGGACGTCAGGGTGAAGTAGAGGATGAGGATCAGAAGGAGCCCCGCCACGAACTTCGAAGTCAAAAGCGTCACCAAAAAGTTCCCTTCCCAGGGATGGGTCAGCTCTTTAAGCTCCCCCAAACACGGGTCGAGGAACAAGACGACCAGCCAGATCGACAGAAAGAGCGAAAAGAAGGTGATAAGGGGCGAAAGTACGC
>JAFSWV010000106.1 GCA_017444325.1 bacterium
TCCTTCAGGTCTTCGTCGATGGCGAATTCCAGATTGGGAACGATCCTGAGATCGACTTTGTGCCCAAGCAGAAAACGGATCCTGGGAGTATCCTCTTTCAGTTTGGCGATAGCCGCTTTTTCCGCGGCTTTGTCGCCGAGGACGGTAAGGTAGATCTTGCAGAATCTCAAGTCTCTTGAGGTCTCGGCGCGTGAAACCGTCATCCAGGGCGCCTTGCGGTCGCGGTAGCGGTCCTGGATGATCTCGGACATCGCCCTTTTCAGGAGCTCGTTTATTTTCAGAGTTCTTGCGACTGCCATACTATTCCGTCAGGCCGTCCTGGACCATCTTGTAAGCGTGAAGCTTGTCGCCTTCGGCATACTCGTTGAAACCGTTGAGCACGATGCCGCAGTCGTAGCCGGAGCGGACTTCCTTGACGTCGTCCTTGAGGTGGCGGAGCGTCTGGATGTCGCCGTCGAAGACGACTTCCTTGCCGCGCAAGACCCTGACTTTGTCGGTGCGGTGTATTTCGCCGGAAACAACGTGGGAGCCGGCCACTACGCCGCTGGGCAGCTTGAAGAGCTGTCGGACTTCGGCGATGCCGGTCTCTTCCTCGTGGAAGGTGGGCTCCAGAAGACCCATGAGCGCTTTCTGGATCTGTTCCGTGGCGTGGTAGATGACGTCGTACTGCCTGATCTCGACGCCCTTGGATTTCGCGACCGCGCGGCTGGATTCCGGGACGGAAGTTTTGAAGGCGATGATAACGCCGTTGCTGGCGGAGGCGAGCATGACGTCGTTTTCGGTGACGTCGCCAACGCCGCTGTGCAGAACAGTAACTTTCGCTTCTTCAGTCGTGAGTTTTTCAAGCGCGGAGCGCACGGCTTCCGTCGTGCCCCTCGTGTCGCCCTTGACGATAAGCGCGAGCTCCTTGGCGGAATCGCTGTTCTTCATGTTCTGATAGAAGGATTCCAATGTCGCTCTGGCCGCGTCGGCGTGGCGTTTGAGGCGCTCTTCCTCGGCGCGTTTTTCCGTCAGTTCCTTGGCGAGTTTCTCGCTGGCGGCCACTCTGAATTTGGCGCCGGGCTGAGGAACTTCGGTGAAGCCCAAGATCTGGACGGGCTGGCTCGGGCCGGCTTCCTTTAGGTCTTCGCCCTTGTAGTTCGTCATGGCTCTGGCCTTGGCGTAGCAGGTTCCGCAGACGATAGGATCGCCGACTTTCAGTTTGCCTTTCTGGACAAGCAGCGTAACGCTCGTGCCGCGGCCGGGGTTCAGTTCCGCTTCAAGGACGACGCCTTCCGCGGGGCCTTCGGCCCTGGCTTTCAGCTGCATGACTTCAGCCTGCAGGGCGATGGCTTCCAAAAGCTGATCCAAGCCCTGCTTGGTATGCGCGGAAACCCTCACGCACTGCGTCTGTCCGCCCCATTCCTCAACAAGGATGTTGTTTTCGGAAAGCTGCCTGATGACGCGTTCGGGATCGGCGCCGGGCAAGTCCATTTTGTTGATGGCGACGATTATTTCGACCTTGGCGGCGCGGGCGTGGTTGATGGTTTCCAAAGTCTGCGGCATGATGCCGTCGTCAGCCGCCACCACGAGGATCGCGATATCGGTCGCGTTGGCGCCGCGGGCGCGCATGGTCGTGAAGGCTTCGTGCCCCGGAGTGTCGATGATCGTGATGTGCCCCTGGGCGGTGTCGACTTCGTAAGCGCCGATGTGCTGGGTGATGCCGCCGGATTCGCCCTGGGCTACTTTGCTCTGGCGAATGGCGTCGATAAGCGAAGTTTTGCCGTGGTCAACGTGCCCCATGAAGACGACGACGGGAGCCCTGGGGGCTTCTTCCGCGGTGAATTCTTCCTCATGGCCTTCTTCACTGAAGGTCTCTTCCTCAAGGTTCTCTTCCTTGCTCTTGACCTGAACGTTGACGTTGAGTTCGGCGGCGGCCAGGACGACATGGTCCTCGTCGAGGGCGCTGTTGATGTTCAGCATCTCGCCCATCTTGAAGAAGACTTTGATGATGTCGCCGACTTTGACGCCGATCTCCTGGGAGAAGTCCCTGACGCTTATCGGAACGGATACTTTGATGTCGCCTTTTACAATGTCAGCCTTGGTCGGCTGGGCCTGGACCTGAGGCTTCTTTACTTTGCGGCGTATCCTGTATTCGCCTTCTTCTCCGGCTCTCTCGTCAGCGTTTCTCTGGCGCAGGGAGGCCTGGGAGGAGATTCTGGGTCTGTTCATCATCTCTTCCCTGGAGGCGGAAGACTTGTAATCTTTCTCTTTATCTTTTTCCTTCTTGCCGCGGCGGCTGTCGCCTTTACGGTTGGCGTCCGGCATAGGCCCGGCGGGCTGAGCGGAAGCGGCAGCTTTTCCGCCGGCGGCGGGACGCTGGCCCTTGTCGGCGCTTTCCTTCTTAGCGTTTTTCTTCTTGCCTATTTCGGGCGGGCGCCAGCCTTTCAAACGGTCTAGCGGAACGGTCTCGGTGACGCGGGGAAGATCCTCTTTCTGCTGGGCCACAAACGATTCCACGGAAACGGTGGAAACAGGCTTGACAGCTTCCCTGACGAGACGGGCTGTCTCCTCTTCCTTGGATTTGCGTTCCGGTTTCGGAGCCTCCTTTTCAGGTTCAGCGGAAATTTCCGCTTCCTCAACTGCCGGTTCTTCGGCCTTGGGGGCTTCTTCTTCCTTCGGCTCAGGCTTAGCCTCTACAACAGGCTCTTCCGGTTCCGGAGCCTTTTCGGGCTCGGCAGCCTGTTCGGGAACGGTTGCCTTTTCTTCGGCCGCAGGTTCGGCAGAAACAGTCGGAGTTTCCGCGGTCTCTTCCGGTTTCTCAGGCTCTTCCTGAGTTTCGGTTGCGGCGGAAGGCTTCTTGAAGCTGAACTTCTTGATCACGATCTTAACTTTCTTGACGCGCGGATCAGCGGAAGTTTCCGCATTGATGACAGACGCGTCTTCGGAATCTTCGGCGCTCTTGGCCTCGAGCCTGGCTTTTTCCTCTGCTTCCCTTCTCTTCGCTTCCTCTTTCTCCTGTTCCTGCTGCTTTCTCAATTTGGCAGTGATCGTGACAGGAACCTTCTTGGGAGCCGGCGCTTCCTTGGGCTCTTCCGCCTTCTTGGCGGCGGAAGTTTTGGAGGCGGTTTTCTTGGCCGCTGGCTTTTCCTCTTTCCCCGATTTGGCGGCTTCCGCTTTCTTAGCGGGCGCCTTCTTAGTCGGAGCTTTCTTGGCAGGCGCGGCCTCAGGAGCCTTCGCTTCTTCCTTTTTCTTGGGGGCAGCTTTTGCTTTAGCTTTGGGCGCTTCCTCTTTAACCTGCTCTTCCTTTTCGGCGTTTTTGTTCACCGCCATGGAAGCTCTGTTTTTCTCGCGGTTCTCGAATGCTTCCTGAATGGCGGCGAAAAGCGGCCGGTACAGTTTGTCCGGAAAGACGTCGGCCGGCTTGAAGGTCCCCAAGTCGTTCTTCTTGAGATAATCTCTTATTTTTTCAGAAAGGTATCGGCGGTCGGTCTCCGTTTTACAGCGGAATTCCTCCCTCATACCTTTTATCATTTCGTCATAATTCATATATTATTCTTCTTCCTCTCCATCCTCATCAGCGGCCTGAAGCTCAGCCGCTTTGGTCTGGCTGATGACGTTAAAGGGGTGTCCAATAAGTTTGGAGATCATGCGGACGTTCTGTCCGGAGCGGCCGATCGTCGCTTCAAGCTGATCGTCAGGAACGACCGCGACTACCATCGCGTCGTCGCCTTCGCCGCAGTAATATTCTAAGATCTCGGTGGGCTCGACGGCGTTCTTAAGAAGCGTCTCAAGATCGTCGCTCCACCTGACGATATCGACTTTCTCGCCGTTTATTTCCTGAACGATGGATTTGACCCTCGCTCCCCTTACGCCGACGCAGGCGCCGACGCAGTCGACTTTCGGGTCATGGGAGAGGACGGCGATCTTGCTTCTCAAGCCGGCGATCCTCGCCACCGCTTTTATTTCAACTATGCCGTCGTAGATCTCGGGAACTTCTATTTCAAAGAGACGGCGGACCAGCGCCGGGACCGCGCGGGAAAGGACGACTCGCGGGCTTCTGCTTTCTTCGGAATCCTTGACGTCGGAAACGACCGCGCGGATCCTGTCGCCCACTTTGTAGTGTTCCCTGCTGACCTGTTCGCGGCGCGGAAGTATCGCTTCCGTGCGGTCCAGTTCGACGATGTAGGAACCGCGCTCCATCCTGGAGACGGTGCCGGAGACGAGGTCGCCGATCTTGTCGCTGTATTCTTTCAGGATCATGTCGCGCTTTGCTTCCCTGATCCTTTGGAAAGTTATCTGTTTGATGGTCTGGACGTCGATGCGGCCGAAGACCTGGTCGTAGTCGAATTCAATGGGACCGACCTGCATGCCGGGCTCAAGATCGTAATCCTTAAGATCGGGGCAGCGCCTCTTCGCCTCATCGACCGTAAGGTGATGTCCGATCTCGGGATCCTCAACGATCTCGCCGTCCTCGTTCCTCAAGCTTTCCTCATAGTCGTCCGGAACGATGATGAAAGTGCTGGACATGTTGATGGTTCCGTCCTCGGCGTCGATGGAGACGGTTATGGGAGGAAGATCGTCCTTCTTCTTAGCCACCGCCTCGATACTCTTTTCCAGGATCGTTGCGATCGTGCCTTTGTCCAGGCCGTGTTCTTTTTCAAGGTAGTCGATTAAGGTCGTGATCTCGCTTTTCATTTTTAGGTCCTCATTGTAAGTTTCTATTCCCTTAAGAAACAAAAAAAGCGGATGGCACCACCCGCTTCTTTATCCTTAAAGAAGTTTCAATTCTCAGATATGTTACCAAAAAGGCCTTTTAAAGTCAACGCGCGGTTTTTCCGCTCCATACCGGCTTAAAACAAAAACGACATATTTTTCGATATAATTAAGAAAAGCACATTTAGAGAGAGCGTTTATGAAAAAACTAATTTACTCCGCCTTCATAGCCCTTCTTGCCGTGAATGCTGTTTCAGACAACGTTGCCGTAAAGCCTGAAGGCGACGGCTCAAAAGAAAAGCCCTACCTGATCAGCAAAATCGAGCACCTGGTCTGGATGAGGGAGACCGTTGCTTCTTCCGAAGGAAAGCATTACAAGATGACCGCTGACATAGACGCCGCGGAAACAAAAGATTGGGACAACGGCCGGGGGTTCTCCCCCATAGGCGCGCCCGAGCCTCTCATAAAAAAGTCTTCGGACGTGAATCGGAAATTCCCGCCGTTCCTGGGCTTTTTCGACGGCAACGGGCATTGCATATCGAACCTTTACATTAACAGGCCCAAGGAAGAATACGCCTCGTTATTCGGAAACATCGGGCAGCCCGGAGAAATGGGCGTATTTGACAAGTGGAGATTGATGTGCGATGAGGTGGCTGACACATTTCGGAAAAGAAATTTCACTTGCGGCGTCAAAGACCTGGCCGTAGTCAATTCTGACCTCACCGCCGAATTGCATGCCGCCGGTCTGGCTTTCCAAATAAACACCTGCCGGGTGGAAGGCTGCTATTTAACCGGCCGCCTGTCCGCCCTCAGGTCGCTTGCTGGTCTGGCAGCTGTGGCCGAAAAATCCTACGTTTCCGAATGCGCCACCGACTTCGAATATGATAGCAGGTATTCAGGTCTCGCCGGCATAGCCGGCTATTCCAAGATCTCCATATACGAAGACTGCAGCGTCTCCGGCAAGTGCCGGCCACATCAGCGGGAGACTCACGACACCTTGTTAGCCGGAACGGAAAAAAGGAACAGGATGCGTTACGGCGCTGATTATAAGGGCTACGAAACCATGGGCATATCGGTGGTTTTCTTTTCATGGGACGGCGCAATATTCAGATGCCTGGGGGATCTTAAGCTCACCGGTAACCGCTCATTACCCAGTGTGCATCCCTTCCCTGAAAACCACGGCGGCAATATGACCAAAGATTCTTTCTGCGACGCGGAGAAACTGCACACTCAAAGGAATCCCGAAATGGGCGTTCTTAAGACCTTGGAATTGAGGCAAAAGAAAAACTACGAAAACTGGGATCAGGAAAAGATCTGGGAGATCAAAGACGGCGAACTGCCGCGCCTCCGCCGCCTGAAACGCTGGCAAAAAAATTAAAGCGTCGCTGCAAGCAGCGCAGCGGTCGTAAAAGAAGCCAGGACCGCGGCCAGAAGAGCCTTCAAAAGCAGCTTGGAAAAAGCGGCCGATCTTTCGTCGTCAAGCAGAGGAGATATGAGACCGAAGAGGATGGAAAGCGTTCCGAAATTCGCGAAGCCGCAGCAGGCGAAAGTCGCGATCCTTATGGTTTTCGGGGAAAGCATTCCTGCGATCTTAAGAAGTTCCTGATAAGCGACGATCTCGTTCAGGACTACTTTGCAACCTAGAACGTACCCGACTTTAGAGCACTCCGCGGCGGGAACGCCCATAAGGAACGCGAAAGGCCAGCCTACGTATCCGAATATGCCCTGAAGGGAAAGATCGGGGACCTTAGGGAAGAAGATCCTGGGAGAACCCAGAAGCTTGTTTATGAAATAAATGGCTGCGGAGATCGCGATAAGCATAGCGATGACCCTCACGGCCAATTTGAGGCCCATTAAGGCCCCTTTCGCAAAAGAATCGACAATTCCCCTGCCGACCAAGAGATCGGCCTTGATTTCGCCTTCCTCTCCCACATTATCATCGCAGGGACAAAGGAGAGCGGCAAACATAACGGCCGAGGGCGCCGACATGAAACTGGCCAGGACAAGGTCGCCAGACGAGATCCCCATGGAGTTGAGGAGCGGCATCAGAGCGAAAGAGATGGTCGCCAGAGACGAGACCAAAAGGATCATTAAGGAACGCTCGCTCATCTTGGGTACGTAAGGCGTCAGAATGCTTACGGTGACGCCGACTCCGAAAAAGATCGAGCAGGCCGCGGCGAAGGCCCCCGAGCCGTCGATCCCGAAGAGCTTTTTGAAGAGTTTGGCGATCCAGGAAATCACTTTCTGCGGTATTCCGAGATAATACAGAACGCCCATGAAAGCCGAGATCATAATTATGGTGCAGAGGCAGTTCAGGGCAAAGTACATCCTGATGTCGACGCTGCCGAACACGCTCCTGCCGCCTGCCGCGGCTGACTCTCCCAGAAGCTTGAAGAAGTTGCCAAGAACGCGATAGGCGGCGCCGTCAGGCTTCAGAAGAAAAAGGAAGGCGGCCTGTAAAAGCAGACCGCCCGCCACTATTCTCCAGGGCCACTTTTTGAAAGCATATCTTCCTCTCAAAAGAGTGGCCAGGAGAACAAAGGTTATGACGCCTAAAAATGCCATGTCATCTGGTCAGGAGATAAGCCAGCATGTTGATGAACATTTTGTGGGCGTTGTCGATGTGAGGGAGGCTGTCGGCGTTGACGCAGACGTTCTTGTTCCAGCGGGCAAGGTGACCTTCATAACACCAGCCCTTGACTTCGGAAGAATAGCCTCTCTTCACTCTTGTCCAGTTGTCAACGACTACAGGCCACATCAGTTCACCGTAGTCGTTAAGATTGTAAATAACCGCGATACGATCGTCCACCTCGATGACTTCCAAAGGCTCCTTCCAGTAGTTCATACCTTCCGGAACTTCCTTAAAGATCGTGAAGGCCTCGTAAATGGGGTGCTTCATATCGATGGCGTGCAGCGGGAAATTGGGCATGACACGGTTCATTTCGCGGCGGAAAGCCATGTCGAAACGCGACCTTCTGCCGGGCAGGGCGCTGTTGGCGATGATGGCGCCGCCCTGCATGATGTAGGCTCTCAGGTTCTCGACTTCCGCTTCCGTCAGAATGAAATCGTCATGGCCGGTGAAGTAAACGAAGGGGCTCTCGTGGATCTCCTTGGAGTCGGCTCTCACGACCGTGACAGTGTCCTGATTCACGCGGATGTTGGTTCTCTTCCTAATCTCGCCGATGAGGTTCGGGATCGTGCCGTGCGCCGGATCGACTTTCTTGTCGTTCTTGACCAGTTCGCAATACCAGTCGCCGCCCTCGTACTCGACCACCACAAACTTGTCGATCACCGCCTCAACGGTGCTGCCGTGGCCGGCCACGCCGTATTTCTTGCGGTAGTCGGAGTTCATTTTCTGCCTGACGCCGCGGCCGACTTCCTTGGCCGTGTCGAACTCGATCTTGGTCTTCTTCATGATGACCTGGGTCTTCGGCAGGAGCTTGGAAGTGATGTCTTTTTTCACCATCATGCGGTCGTTGATGTCCGGCATGTTTTCCGTCCTGGGGGGCGGAGGCGCCATGGTCACCGGAATGTCCTTGGGCTGGACAACCGGCTTCGGCGGTTCTATCTGGCGTTCCTCCTGTTTCTTGAAGAAGGTCTTGATCGTCTCTTTCGCCGTATCGGACTGCGAGACGATGATGAAGGCGAAGGCCACGAACATGATCGCGTGCAAGACGATCGTGATCGTTGCGGACTCCGCGTGCTGCAGCGCCAGATAGTTCTTCTTCAGAAACTCTTTAAAGCTAAATTTCATAATCAGTCAATATAGATGCTGGGATCCGAAGGGAAGGTTATCTGATCGATACCCGCGAAGGCGCAGGCGTTAAGCACCGCCACGATCCTCTGATGCTGGGTATCTCTCTGACCGCGTATGACCACCGACTGGTTCGGATAAGCCTGCTTCAATTCGTAGAGAATGTTCTTCAGTTCAGGCATGTCAACGCTGTCCGGGCTGTCAACGTACTGGCCGTTCCAATACACTTCTCCGTTGTCGTAGATGTCTATGACGACTTCCTCGGCAAGATCCACAGCCTGGGCCTCCGTCGCCTGCTGGTCAACGGGGATGGCGACTTTTAGCTGGGATTCCTCCTGCTGGATGTTGGTAGCCACCAAAAAGAATATGAGAAGCTGGAAGACCACGTCCGACATGGAGGAAATATCCATGTCGCGGACGTCATTGTCTGGTTCGCTCTTGAATTTCATATTTCCTCAATTATTTGTTGTCACCTGGATCTTCTTGATAGACTGCAAACGAGACGTTCCAGAGCCCCGCTTCCGCGCAGGCCGCCATCAGGCGCATGGTGCGCCCGAAAAGCGACTTCTTGTCGCCGCGGATAATGACGCGGCGCTCGCGGGATGGATCGGCGTCTATCTCGTTTTGCAACGCTTTGGTCAGCTGCTCCATGGAAAAGACTTCGCCGCCGACCTTGATGTTGCCTTTGCCCGTCACGTTCAGCGTGATCTCGTCGACGCCCTCCGTCTGGACGACGCTGGCGGAATCCGCGATCGGCAGCGTCACTTCCGTTTCGACTTCCATGTTCTTGTACTGCGAAGAAACGATGAAGAAGATCAAAAGCAGAAAGACGATGTCTATGAGACTCGTGGTCTGCATCGGCACATCTTCTATGTTGAATTTTCTAAATTTCATAAGAACCGTTTATTCCCGGTTTAAAATTCAAAATTGTTTAGAACTGCTCGATGAGTTCGCCGATCTCGTCTTCCACGGCCACCATCGTTTCGGTGATGCGGTTGCGGAAGAAGAAGAAGGCGGCCAGGGCTGGAATGGCGACGACCAGGCCGCCGGCCGTGGTGATCAGAGCTTCGGAAATGTTGTTGGCCAGAGCGGAAGCTTTGCCAACGCCGGAAGCGCCGATGTTAGAGAACGCTTTGATCATACCGGAGACCGTGCCCAGAAGACCAAGCATCGGGGAGATCGTAGCGACGGTGTTGAGGTAAGCGACTCTCGCTCTCAAATCGTTGGCGAGACGTCCGCCGTATTCCACGACAGCTTCCTGCATGCCGATCGGGCCTTTGCCTTTCTTTTCAGCGGCAAGGGCGTGGCCGACGACGACCGTCAGCGCGCAGGGATGCTCCTGGCAGTACTTGTCGCATTCTTCAACTTTGTCTTTCTTGAAGTTTTCCCTGAGATATTTGACCGTTTCGTCCGGCATGAGTTTCTTCTTGCGAATGACCAGAATGGCGTCGATGATCAGGTACACCATGTAGAAAGAGAGCAATACGATGGGGTACATGAAAGCGCCGCCCTTAACGAAAATAAGGTCGATTAAGTTCACGCTCTGCGCGGCGGCTTCTTCAGCGCCTTCGGCGGTTTCCGCCACTTCGTCAGCAAGCGTGACCAAGGGGCCGAGCATAACGGTTAGCCAGGCGGCCAATTGCAAAAAACTGAAATTCTTCTTGGACATGGGATCTCTCCTTTTTTTATGAAGGTTTATTGATTATTTATTTTCTTTCTTTTTGAGTTCTTCTATTTTCTTCTGGGCCTCTTTCTTGTAAGGTCCTTCTTTGTCTTCGACGATCTGCTGGAAGTAAAAAAGGGCGTTTTTCGTTTCGCCCATGGCTTCGTAAGCTTCGCCGCATCCCCACAGGGCTTCCAGCTCCAGGTCGGGGATGTCGCCGTAAAGAACTACGACGGAAGCGAAGTTCTCCAGGGCGCCGCGGTATTCCTTAGCTTCCATCTGGAGTTTCGCCAAAGCGAGGTGCATCCTGGCGTTGGCGGCTTCGGAGCCGGAGCCGGTGGCAAGGATCTCGCTGTAAGTCTTGATGAGTTCTTCCTTGCTCATATCGTCGGACCTGAGGTCGAGGTTCATGACGTCTATTTCGCCTTTGTAAGCGCCCTTCGGGAAGAGCTTGGCGTATTCGTCGAAGATCTTCTTCGCCTCGTCGTCCTTCTTTTCATTCACGGCCACCAGGCC
The DNA here is from genome assembly GCA_017444325.1 of bacterium. GTDB lineage: Bacteria > Auribacterota > UBA3054 > UBA3054 > UBA3054 > UBA3054. Next base: position 10,629 of record JAFSWV010000106.1, read on the forward strand.
TTTTCCATAAAGCGCCATTTCGTTCCATCTGACTGGCATTCCCTGAAAGCGTTTGCCCCAAGCAGCGGAGATGGTCTTGATCTTGGCGAAATCTTTTTTCTTAAGGGCCGTCTGGTAATCGGTGAAATTGCCGGGTTCGTTGATCTTCGTCTGCTTGAAGGAGACCTTCTCGTCGTCGAAAGCGAAACTGCCCTTGCTGGTCGAGATCTCGACCTGGCCTTTGGCGTTGCGGGAAATAGTTCCTTTGTAGCGCGTTCCGTTCGCCAGCACGAGCTCATCGGCGGTCGCTGCGAAACTGACTGCCAGAATGAGCATTGCAACCAAATAAATTTTATTCATATGATTTTCCTTATTATTCAGCTTCGTTGGGATAGCGGGCCTTGAACTGGCTCTGGGCTTCGGTCAGCTCGTTGTTCAGACCTAGTTTCTTGTAGCAGGCGATCAGGCCTTTGTAGGCCGGGACAGCGTATTCCGGCATCTTGCCGTAAAGGATCGTGCAGCGCTTGTAGAACTGGGCCGCTTCCTTCACGTTGCCAGAAATGAAGTTCGCTTCAGCGCGCATAAGCACAGCTTCCGCGGACTGCTTGGCGTCGGGCCTCAGGCCCAGAACTTCCTGACACTTCTGATCGACCACTTTCGCTTCCTTGGCCTCAAGGGCGCAGCGGGCGCGATGCAATAGGGCGGTGATCCTGACCTGGGCGTTCGGCACCACGAAGTTGTCCAAGAGATCGTCGTAGAGGGGCGCGCAGGACTTGTGATCGCCGGAAAGATAAGCGGCTTCCGCGCGCTGGAAGAGAGATTCATCGACATTCTCGGCGACTTCCCTGGTAAGGGCGAGCGATTCCTCGGCAGTCTGCGCGGCTTTCTGGTAAGCGCCGGCCAGATTCTCGGCGGCCGCCTTGAATGCCAGGGCGTAGCCCTTCTGAGCGTCGTTCATCTTGAAGCTGTCGAGTTTTGCCAATGCGGCGTCGGTCTTATCTCTATCCTTGGCTCTCACAGGAATGGAAAGCAAAGCGATCCTCGCGGCGTCGCTGCCCATGGCGGCCAGGTCTTTCTCCCACTCTTCCGTGGAGTACTGCTGGCTGACCAAGACCTCCCCTACTCTGACAAGGGAAAGCGCGCCATAGCCGGTCTCGGGATACTTCTGGTAAGCTTCCTTGAAAGCTTCCACCGCCTCGAAATATTTGTTGCCTAAAACCTTGTCTTCGCCGACTTCGTAGGCGGCTTCGGGAGCGTAGCCGTGCTCGGGATATTCTTTCACGAGCCTGGCGCTGTATTCAGCGGCATCCGCGTACTTGCGGTCAGATTTGGCGAAATAAGCCATCCAGTAGAGCGCGTCGCCGGCTTCCGGAGACTTGGGATAATCTTTCAAAATCGTATCGAGGTTCTCCTTCATTCCGGCCATGTCGTTGGCATAGTATGAGCAGAAAGCCTTCTGCAGAATAGCGACCGGCTTAGACTTCTCGGCCGCTTCCTTGTCCAAAGCCAATACGCGGTCGAAGGTCTCTTTAGCCTTGTCGTACTTCTGTTCGGACATATAGACGCCGCCCAAAGTCATAAGAATGTCGGCCTGCAGGTCGCTGTCGGCGAATTCCGTCAGCATCTTCTCCAGTACTTCCACGCCTTCTTCCACTTTGCCCTGCTTCACGCACATATCGGCCTGCAGGTACAAAGCCTGCTCCTTCAATCTCGGAAGCGTAACTTCCGCGCAGAGCTCAGCGGCCTTCTCAAAGTTCTTGGCTTCCGCTTCCGCCGTGGCGTAGGCTAGCTTGATCTCATGAACATATTCTTCGAGCTTGTATTCCTTGGCGAATTCCGGGAATTCCTCGATAGTCTTTTGGAGAAAATCCAGTGCGTCCTGGTAACGTTTCTGCTCGATGTAGCCTTCCGTCAGGCGGACGTAGCTCTGGGGAACGAGCGTGCTCTCGGGGAATTTTTCCGCGAACTGCTTCAGGGCATCCTCGGCTTCCTTGTATTTCTGATCTTTCAGGAGTGCGTCGCCCAGGAGGAAGTACATGTTCTCGGCGACTTCGCCTTCCTTGTACTCTTCCAGGCCGGCTTTCAGATTCCTGACCGCTTCGCCCGGCTGATTGTCCTCCAGAAGCCCCTGGGCCAAAACAAGCCTCATAGGAGCGGCGACATCATTGCCCGGATGCTTCTTAATGAACTCAAGATAAGAGTTCTCGGCGCGCTTGAAGTCCTTGGCGGAAATGTCGCTCTGCACTCCCCTGAACCAGGCCTGCGTGCTGAATTCGACTTCCGGATAGAGGCGCATGATGCCTTCGAAGCCGATCCTCGCTTCCAAAAAGTGGCCGAGCTGCTCGTAAGTCTGCGCGATCTCCCACAGGATGCCGGCGTTCTGGGCTTTCTCGTCCGGTTTCTTGCCGGGCGTCTTGATCCTACGGTAAACGTTGATGGCGCCGACGTAGTTGCTGCAGCCGCGGTAGATCTCGCCGAGTTTATAGAAGGTTGCGATGCGCACGTCCTTGTTGTTGTTCGTCTTCAAAATGTTGCGCATCATCTTTTCCGCTTCTTCGGGCTGGCCGTTCCTGACGAAGATCTCAGCCAGAACGTAAGAGGAGGGAATGAAAAGCTCGTGGTTGGGGTTCTTGGTAAAGTCCGCGATCTGCTTTTTGGCTTCATCGTAGCGGCCTTTCTTAACCAAAACTTTGGCGTACTCAAGGTAAGCGGAGTTTCTGGCCGGGCTCTTGGGGACTTCCCTTAGGAACTTCTGGACCAGCGCCAGCGCTTCGTCGTATTTGCCCTGGGCGACCAAAACGTGCGCCTTGGCGACCTTGGCCTCGTCCACGCGCTGGATGGTGTCGGCGTATTTGCCGTAACGTTTGGAGAGCTTGTCCAAAGTCTTGTTGGCGTCGTCATAGCGCCCCACTTCCACGTAAGCCATGGCGAGCTGGTATAAAACTTCCATGTTCGCCGGGTGGAAAGGATAGTTGTTCTCGGCGTTCTCCAGAAGCGGAATGGCCGCGGTCAGCGCCTTGTCGGCCGTCTTCAAGGCCTTGTTGACCGCCTCCTCGGCGGCAGCCGAGGGCGCCGCCAGCGCCGGGACGCTCAGGAAAATAAGAAAAACCAGAAGGGAAAATAGTTTGCTGATCCTCATAGATATTCCTTAAGTGATTATTAAAGATATTATACCTTATTATAGGGCCGGGTGTCAAACCAAAAGCCACCTTCAAATTGCAATCCCAATTCCTTTCTGATAGAATTTCATTTGAATCAAAAAACGGGAACAAATTATGTTGTACGCGCTTATCTGCATGGGCGGCCTGGGCCTTATCTTCGGTATAGGCTTAGCCATTGCCTCAAAAGTATTTGCGGTCAAAACCGATCCTAGGGTGGAAGCGATAATGGAAGTCCTTCCGAACGCCAACTGCGGTGGCTGCGGCTTCGCCGGCTGCTCGGCTTACGCTTCGGCGGTCGCCGAAGGCAAGGCGGAATTCGACCACTGCGCGCCAGGCGGCAAGGAAGTCGCCGCTAAGATAGCCGCCATCATGGGCCAGGAACTGGGCGATTTTGAAAAGTCCATCGCCTACATCCGCTGCCAGGGACACTCTTCCCTGCAGACCGACTACAACGGTCCCAAGACCTGCGCCCAGGCCGCCATCCCGGCTATGGGCCCCTTTGACTGCAAGTTCTCCTGCCTTAAGCTCGGCGACTGCGTTTCCGCCTGCCAGTTCGGCGCCATCTCAATTAAGCCGGGCGAGATCCCCGTCATCGACCCAGAAATCTGCGGCGGCTGCGGAAGCTGCGCCAGAGCCTGTCCCAAGAAAGTCATAGCGGTAGGCCCGGTCTCCCGTTCCATCAAAGTGGCCTGCGCCTCCCAGGACAAGCCGGTCATCAAGAGAAAATTCTGCCAGACCGCCTGCATTGGCTGCCAGAAATGCGTGAAGAACTGCCCGGCCGAAGCCATTTCCATGGACGGATTGGTGGCGGTGATCGACAAGAAGAAGTGCACGATGTGCGGGACTTGCGTGGCGAACTGCCCGACCGGCGCGATCGTGAACACGCTGCCGACCGAGCAGTCGGCTTAATCGTTCGCTAATATTTTAAAGAGAAAGATTCCATAAGACCCCTCGCTCACGGACTACGCGCGTAGTTTCCTACCGTGCATCCTCCGTGAGTTCGCTCTGGGGTCTATGGAATCTTTCTCTTTTTCAATACCAGCTGACGACCAAAAACGCGAAGTTTTGTTGCGATGGAGGCATATGCCCCGTAGCGAACTCATGGAGGACGCAAATCAAAGCCACGCACGCGTAATCCGTGAGCGAGGGGCTTTATGCCTCCATCGCTACTTCACGAGATCCGTCAGCTCCCCGCGTTTCCGGCGCTTCGCCAAAAGCTTTTCGGTATGGCGCGCCATTCTGCGCTCCTTCACCGTCACCGCGCGCAGGAATTTCTTGTCGCGCTTGCGAAGTTTAGTCTGGCCGACGTAGCGCAGATAGAAGCGCAGCATGTCGCTTCTTGTGATCTGCCCTGTAGTTACAAAAGGCAGCGAGGAGAAATAGAGCGCCGTAATGTCTTTCAGCGACCAGCGGTTCAGAAGCTTCGCGCCTTTGCACAAACGCTGCAGATCCAAGAGATGCAGCTGATATTCGCCGGCAAGATCACCAACCACATAGAAGTGGCCGAGGTAAAAATCCTTGTGCGTATAGCCTTCCGTGTGGAGGCGTCTGGCGA
>JAFSWV010000107.1 GCA_017444325.1 bacterium
CTTATTTATGCTGTAGCCTCTAAGAAGATGTTCTTTTAACACTTTGGTGGCCCATCTGCGAAATTGTATTCCTCTCAAAGACTTAACTCTATACCCGACGGAGATGATAACATCAAGGTTATAAAGAGTTACCGGACGTCCAGGAATAATATTATGCAAATTTTGCATAAAATTATTATTGCCTTGAAGCTCTTCTTTAAATGTATTTTTTATATGTTTAGCAATTACAGACTGATCTCTTTGGAACAATTCGCACATTTGGGCTTGCGAAAGCCAAACCGTCTCGTTCTCCAGACGAACGTCAAGTTTTATCGTTTCGTCGGGCTGGTAGATGATTATCTCGTTTTCCATATCGATTGGACTTGTGGTGAATTTAAAATTCATCCACATGATATGGAACCAAACGCAAGAAAGCAAGCTTTTGAAGCTTTTCTATTTGTTATGATAGCGAATGTAAAAAAAGCCTTGCGTTTAAAATGCTATGCTCTTTTCGCTCTTTCTTGGATGGCGGAGAGGAGTTGGTCGCGGCAGGGGGCGATGGCTTCTTCGGAGCTGGAAGTGAAGGTCAGTTTGCAGCGCCATTTGTTGGTGGCCTCGTCGAGTTCCGGATAGGAGCCGATCTTCACGTCCGGATATTTGTTCTGCGCCGCGTCCATTAAGTCGGCGAAAAGAGTTTCCCCTATCGGGGAAAGATATTCCAGCGTCACGATGCTGCCAGAGGGGAGTTCGGGTTCGATCACGTCGAACATCTTGCGCATCAGTTTCGGGACGCCTGGGAAGACGTAAACGTTTTCCAGAACGAAGCCGGGGGCGCCGGAAAGTTCGTTAAGGATGAGGCGACAGCCTTTGGGGAGGTCGGCCATCATGAGCCTCAGATCGTTTATTCTTTCTCCATAGTAGCCGTTGAGCATGGCTTCGGCTTCCTTGTTCCTTTCAAGTTCGGTGCCGAAGGCTATGGCCATGGCTTCCCTGGTGAGGTCGTCCGGAGTAGCGCCGATGCCGCCGCAGGAGAAGACTACGTCGTACGTTTTTCTGTATTCGTTGACGGTACCCACGATGGTGTCCATCTCATCGGGGATGGTTATGACGCGTTTCAGGTGAATGCCGCGCTGGTGAAGCCTGGCGGCGATGAAGTTCGCGTTTATGTCCTGGGTGCGGCCCGAGAGGATCTCGTCCCCTATTATGATTATCGCGGCGGTATATGTTTCTGACATCTTGTTCCTCACTTTATGATCGTGACGGTGCCGTCTTTGTTTTCCCTGGCGGTCGTTTCGGTTACGTACCAGCCATTCCTAAAGATGGCGTCGTCGTTTTGGTCTTTTTTGTAGAAGCTCTTGATAACGAAGGGTCCACGGAAGGCCAGACGGCCCTCCTCGCCTTTTTTGAGGGCCTTTCCGTCTTCGCCTAGTACTTTCACCTGGATATCGGGAAGCGGGGCTCCCTGGGCTCCGCAGGCGTTCCTAAGGGCGCTGGATAGGAGAACTATGCCGGCGGTCTCCTTCCTGGCGTAGCCGGTCATGATCTGGGCCCCGTACATGGGAGCGAAGAAGTAATACGTCTTCTCCTTGACGTCGTCGAGAATGTAAATGCGCTTGATCTTGATGCCGGTCTTTTCCTTGAGTCCGGAAAGGAGCCTGACGTTGGGGAGATTCAGGCGTTTCATGAGTTTCGCTATCTTAACTTTTCGGAGTCCGCCTTCCTCAAGAATGAGCTTTCTGAAACGCGAGGCCATGGCTCTGGCAAAGCTTCTGTCGGTAAGCAGGATCGTGATGCCTTCCCTCCTCAGCGCCTCGAAGCATTGTTCCGGATCGCGGCTCTCCGCGTTGACGACGCAGGAGGCGGTCACGAGCGGCATGAAGAGAGTGAAGGAAATAGACTCTATGCTGGAAGGCGGGAAGGTCGAAAAGAGCACGTCCCTGGCGTCCGGGAGCATCGTATGGGAAAGCGCAAAAGCCTGGGAGAGTATCTGGCCGTGGGTTAGGATGACGTCCCTCTCACCCGGGATGAGGAGCGCCGGGTCTTCCCTGTTCAGAGCCTTGAGCGGCGAAGAGGTCGGCTGCTCGAGCAGGTAGTCCGGAAGAATATTTTTCTCCAGGTCGCCCCTCAGCCAGAGCACGCATTTGAGCGGCAGGGAGAGAAGCAGCATCTCGCTGGCCGTCGATTGGAAAGTTTCCGAAACGATGAGGAAGGAAATATTGAGCCTTTTGATGGCGTCGGCCAATTTTTCCGGAGACTCTTCGGTATCGAGGAAAGTCATGACGCCGCCGGCGCCCAGAACTCCCAGAGCCGCTATGTGCCGCCAGCGTCCGTTGGGAATGAGAAGCGCAACTTTGTCGTGCGTGCGGAGACCCTTTTCGATCAGGTAATGCGAAACTCTGTTGGCGTTGGCCCTCAGCCAGTGGAAAGTCAGTTCGCTGTCTCCTCTTTCCGTAACATCCCTAATGGCCGGAAGCGTAGTGAAGAGCGAAGCCGCCCTCATCATCAGGTCGGAAATGTTGTGAACGTCGCCCGGTATGGGCGCGGGGTCTCTCGGAGCGAGCCTTTTTCTGTTGCGGGCGTATTTGGCGAAGAGGAAGAAGGCAAGGAAGCACAGGGCAACGTAGAGCGTTTCTTTCCAGGGCCAGCGCTCCGGATAGACGCAGGTGGCGCTGAAAATAAGCTGCCTCGCGTTCTGAAATTCCGAAAGTTTTATCTTCTTCTTTATCGTCCGGCCGTTGAAAGCGCTGTTGGCGCTGGTGATGTTTCCGGGGAAAGTCTGGGAGAGTTCCACCGTGCCGTCGCAGGGAAGA
>JAFSWV010000108.1 GCA_017444325.1 bacterium
AAAACAGTTTTTCTGACAGGCGGCACCGGTTTTCTGGGCGGGCATTTGGGACGCGAGTTTCTCTCCCGCGGCTGGCATGTGCTCTATTTGGCCAGAGCTAAGCGCACTGTTTCCGCTAAAGACCGTGTTTTGACTGTTTTGGAAGCGATAGACCCCAAATGGCGTGAACTTCCCGGGACCTTCGAACTGGTCGAGGGCGATATCTCTCTGCCCAACCTGGGAGTGGACGACGCGCTTTGGGGCGAGAAACTGAAAACTGTCGATGAGTTTTGGCATTCCGCCGCTGTTCTTTTCTTTTCCGAAGACCAGCGCGAAGTGACAGAGAAAATAAACCACCAGGGGACCCTGAACGTCCTTGACTTTGTGAAGCGCTACGGCATCAAGCGCCTTCAGCACATCAGCACGGCCTATGTGAGCGGCCTTTGCGATCACATTGTCAAGGAAGAAGTCGTAAAATGCGACTGGGAGTTCCGCAATCCCTACGAAGAGACCAAATACGCCGGCGAGCAGGCTGTCAAGAAATTCGCCGACGAGACGGGCGTGGCGACCACGATCTACCGCCCGGCGGTCATAATAGGGGATACCGTGAACGGGAAGTGCCTGTCATTCACGGGATTTTATAACATCGCCAAGGTCTTCGCCTTGATGAAACGCCTTGTGGTGCGCAAGATCAACGGAGACGCCGAATTTTACAAAAAGCACGATCTTTACACAAACGGAAACTACGTCAATTATCCTTTCCGCTTTCCCTGCCCTTCAGACACGACCGTGAACCTCATTCCGGTCGACTGCGTCGTAAGCAATATCATGAATCTCTGCGAGCGCCCCGAGTCCGTAGGCCAAGTTTATCACCTGACTCATCCGAATCCTCCCAAGATCCGCGAATTGCTGGTCGAGGGATGCAAATGGATCGAAATGGGCGGAGTGGAATTCGTTGACTGCACGTTCGAGCAGTCCGAGCAAGTTTTGAGGGAAGAGGTGAAGAAATTCGCCGCTCTCGGAATCAACATCAGTTTTTGTTTGGAAATCAGCGAATATCTGCGCTACCTGTTCGGCGAACCTGTTTTCGACGTTTCAAAGATACGCGCTGCTTTGAAGGAAAAATACTTTGAAGCTCCCGTTATCGACAAGGCCTTCCTCAGGAAGATCCTTGACTTCGGAGCGGGCTGCCAATGGCATGGCGTAGTTTAGTTTTTCTCTCCCTGCTTTTCCTTGCGGGCTGCAGCTCTACGCTTGTTCTTCACAACGCCAATGTGAAAGTGGCGGAGCAGGCTGATCTCGGAAGCCCTGCCGTTTTCTATCTTGACAAAGTGGTCGTGCCCGTTTTGCTAGACGGTAAGATCGGCAAGATACGGGCTATCGCCGACGGCCAGTGGAGCTGGGTGAAAACCCAGAGCGACCTCTCTGCCTGGGCTGACAAAGAGTGGGAGAACTTCTTCAGGCGCCACGGCCAGACTATGGTCACAGATCCCAAGAAGTGCGACTATCACGTTCTGTGCGACATAGTCAAAATTTACACTGAAAAATTCAACGAGTACATGGGCGCGCACAAGTTCGCCTCCCATGTCGTGATGCGCGTGACGATAAAGCGCGCGTCGGACGGATACTCCGTTTATGCCAAAGAAATAAAGCAATCATTTGCTGTCACTATTCCGGTCGAAGGCTTGGAGAACGCCGGGGACGAAGCCATTTACAATTACTGCCTGTCCGCGGTTTTCCAAAATTGCCTGGAAAAGATAAGGCTGCCCCAATGACCGGGAACAAAATTTATCCAATTCAATGAAGAATCAAAAAATAGAAAGAGAAATTATCATCGACACCGAGCAGGCCCAGGAGCGCCGCGTCGCCGTCGTGGAAGACAAGCAGCTTGAGGAATACTACATCGAGCGCGACGAGCAGCACAGGCATATGGGCAGCGTTTACAAAGGCAGGGTGGAGAACATCATCCCGGCCATCAACGCGGCTTTCATCGACATCGGCCTTGAGAAAAACGGCTTCATCCACATCGACGACGTTTTCGCCTCCAACTTAGACGCCATGGAACTTGACGACGAGGAAGAGGAAGAAGGCGAGAAGAAGAACCAGAATCAAAACCAAAACAAGAACCGTCCGAAAAACCGCAAGGACCTGAAGATCTCCGACATCCTGAAAGAAAAGCAGGAGATCATCGTCCAGGTCGTGAAAGAGCCCATCAGCACGAAAGGCTGCCGCCTTACGACCGACATCAGCCTGCCGGGCCGCTTCCTTGTTCTGATGCCCTTTGAAAAACAGATCGCTGTTTCAAGAAGGATCAGCAACGTCCAAGAACGAAAGAGACTCCGCCAGATGGCCCGCGAAGTTGACCTGCCGGAAGGCTGCGGCCTTATCATCAGGACCGCGGCGGAAGGCTGCACGCAGAAGGCTTTCGAAAACGACGTGGCCTACCTTGTCAACACCTGGAAGGAAATAGAAGAAAAGCACCGCGCGACTTCCGCTCCGGCTTTGCTGCACCCCGAACTCGACCTCGTCCTGAGGACGATCAGGGACAGCTACGGCGAGGACGTTTCCCGAATCGTTGTCAACACCAAGCCTGACTACGACCGCATCATGACTTTCGTCAAGAGCTTCGTGCCTGAGGCGAAGAACAACGTTAGGCTCTACGAAGGCGATGTTCCCATCTTCGAGAGATGGAACGTCCAGAAAGACATCGACAGGGCTTTCAGGCGCAACGTCTGGCTGAAATCCGGCGGATATATCGTCATCGACCAGACTGAGGCTATGATCGCCATCGACGTGAACTCCGGTCGCCACACTTCAAGCGACAACCAGGAAGAGACCGTCACCAAGACGAACCTGGAAGCAGCTGACGAGATCGCCAGACAGCTGAAATTGAGAAATATCGGCGGCCTGGTCGTGGTGGACTTCATCGACATGCATTCCAAGCAGAACCAGAAGGAAGTCGTGATGCGCTTACAAAGCGCCCTGAAGCGCGACAAAGCCAAGAGCAGCATTCTTCCCTTATCCGAATTCGGCCTTTTGGAAATGACGCGTCAGCGCGTCACAGAGTCCATCAGGCAGTCCGTTTACGACGAGTGCCCCTATTGCCACGGCAGAGGTCTTGTGAAATCTTTGCTCTCCATCTGCCTGGAACTCCAGCGCGCGCTGCAGTCCCTGCTTTCCCTGGAAAAGGAAAAAGACGTCAGGATCGACGTCAATCCGAGCGTTGCCGTCAGCTTGAGGGAAAATTTAGACATCTTAAAGAAGATAGAAGAGCAGTACAACGCGAACCTGACCATAACTTCCAATCCGAAAATGGACCTGGAGGATTATAAATTCTACGATGCCATTAGCGGCAAGGCGCTGCAGTTGAAGCGCCGTTAACACGAAGGTAAAATTACCATGCCGACTTACGAATACCGTTGCAAAAAATGCGGTTATGAATTTGAGAAATTCCAGCAGATAACCGCCGAACCCCTAAAGAAGTGCCCCGAATGCGGAGGACACGTCGAGAGACTGATCAGCGGGGGAGCGGGAATAATCTTCAAAGGCAGCGGTTTCTACGAGACCGACTACAAGTGCAAGGCCAGCGAGTCCTGCCATCAGATCGAACACGAACACGGCGCAGGCTGCGGCTGCGAGCATTGTCACCACAATAAAAAATAGGAAGACCTCTATGACTACCCCGAAAAGGATCATCCCCTGCCTTGACACGAAAGGCGGCAGATTAGTGAAAGGCGTTAATTTCCTCGGTCTGGCCGACGTCGGCGACCCGGTGGAATACGCCAGAATGTACAACGAACAGGGCGCGGACGAACTGGTCTTCCTTGACATCACGGCCTCCCACGAAGGCAGGGACACCATCGTTGATCTCGTATCCAAGACTTCCGAAGTGATCTTCATGCCCTTGACGGTCGGCGGCGGCATCAAATCAACAGACGACATGCAGCGCATCCTAAGAGCCGGCGCGGACAAAGTCGGCGTCAACACCGCGGCTGTCATGCGCCCTGAGATCCTGAAGGAAGGTGCCAAGATGTTCGGTACGCAGTGCATCGTCCTGGCCGTGGACGCCAGGGACCGCAGGCTCAATACGAAAGTGAATGTTGCGGAAGCGCACAAGATCGACTGGGGCTGGGATATCTCTCCTCTCAAAGTCGATGAGAACAGCCTCTGGGAAGTTTACGTCCACGGCGGCCGTACGGCCACCGGCATCGACCTTATCAAATGGTGCAAATACGCCGTCTCCTTGGGCGCCGGCGAGATCCTTCTCACCTCTATGGACAAGGACGGCACCAAGGACGGCTATGACAACGCTATGAACAAAGCGGTCCGCGACGCCGTCAGCGTTCCTCTTGTCGCCTCCGGCGGCGCCGGCTGCCTAGAGGACTTCTACAAAGGCGCTGTGGAAGGCGAAGCGGACGCCCTTTTGGCGGCCTCACTCTTCCATTTCGGCACGTTGACGGTCACGCAGGTGAAAGAATACCTCGCAAGCAAAGGCGTGCCTGTAAGGCCCGTAGAGAAGAAATAAAAGAAGGCGGCCTCTGCCGCCTTCTTTTTTTATTCCCTTTTCATCATCTTTTCAAGCTTCCTGAGTTTCGGAAAGCTTACTCCATCCTCCATTTCCCAGACAGTATCGAAGTCCCAGCCCTTGTAGGTCTCCTTTTTAATGAGCTTATCGTTATTAAGGCAGGCCTTCGGATACTGACCAAAAGAATCCTTTATGTGTAAGTGTTCTCGGCTGTAAAAAGAATTTTCCGCGTCACTGGGAAATATACCGACATCTCTGCCCCTATCTATAAAAGGCGTGGGGAACTTTGTAAGCATAAGGCTGTTGATAAGGCGGAAGGCTCCTCCGGAAACGCATACGAGATCGTATTTTTTCACCGGTTTCGGCGGTTTCGGTTTTCCGC
>JAFSWV010000109.1 GCA_017444325.1 bacterium
GAAATGTAAGGGAATGGTGTTTGGATTATTATGGAGCGTATCAGGGAGATGAAATTGATCCCAAGGGAGCTCCTACCGCTAATTTTATTCGTGTTACTCGTGGAGGTCATTGCATAGATTATGCATATGCCTGTCGATCGGCAAAGAGAGGTTTTATCACAGACTCTCAACGCGATATTTATACAGGCTTCCGTGTCGTTCTGGTTCTGGAATAAAAAACGCAAATCCAAATAAAATTGACCGACCGTTTCCGCGACCGGTCGTTTTGTTTTGCTCATCATTTATTCCGGCGTACCTCGTACGAAGCGGAATTGAGATATCTGGCGATAATTTGCTTACCTAAATTTAGGTAACTTAATTTTAGGTAAGCAAAAGGCGCTTCTATTTTCATTTTAGGGTCATTTGTCTCTTTTTTGAAAATAGAGTGGCCTAGAAGGTCAGGACGGAGTGGCTCTTATTTGTTTTAATTCTACCAATTTTGGTGTATAAGTTTGCTTTTTTGAATTATTTGTGTAAAATATTAACATGATCAAATCATTCAAGACAGATGAAACTGAGAAGATTTGGAACGAAATCGTCAGCACTAAATTTCCTTATGAAATTCAGAGAAGGGCATTACAGAAATTAAGAATGTTGAATGCCGCTCTTGTTATTGAAGATTTGAGAGTTCCTTATAGCAATCACTTTGAAGCATTGTCTGGTAAACGCAGAGGGCAATATTCGATTCGCATCAATGATCAGTACAGAATTTGTTTCAGGTGGTTCAACAACAATTCTTTTGACGTTGAGATAACGGATTATCACAAATAATAGTGAAAGATTATGACTGATTTTTTGCCCCATCTTGATTTTACGTAGTACGTACTATATAATATTGGAAGAATAAAATGAGGAGATGAAAGAATGAGCAGATACATAAAACTTACGACTGTCGGCGAAATGTTGAAAGAGGAATTCCTGGAACCGCTGGACCTGACGCAGAACGCATTGGCCAAGGCGATATTCGTTCCTCCTAATCGGATCCATCAGATCGTAAATAATAAAAGAAGAGTAACGGCTGACACTGATCTCAGATTGACTAAGTATTTCGGCCTTTCCCAGGGTTTTTTCCTGAGATATCAGGAAGAATATGAACTCAGGGTAGCAAGGAGAAAAATAGCAGCCGAAATCGCTAAGATAAAGCCGATCACAGAAGCGGTGTGATGTTTGTTTAGAATGCCAGGACGTCCTGGATGTCGTCTGATCCGGTGAAGAGCATGACGAGGCGGTCTATGCCGAGGGCGGCTCCGGCGGCGGGCGGGAAGGTCTTCATGGCTTCCAGGAATTTATTTGGGAAGGGATATGGCTGCATGTTGTTTTGGGCCCTTCTTTGCTGCTCTGTTTCGATATTCTGGCGCTGCTTTTCCCAGTCGGACAGTTCCGTGCAGCCGTTGGCGAGCTCAAGCCCCGCGATGTAAAGCTCGAAGCGCTGGCCATTGGATTGGTTGCCTTGGCAGGCGGCGGACATGGGGCAGTATTTGACGGGATAGTCGGAAAGGAAAGTCGGCTTGTTCCAGCCGAGGTTGGGTTCCACTAGCCTTGTCATCTCCTCGTCGAACTGGAAGTCGTCATCCGGGGCGGGGTGGTTTGCGTATTTTCTGTAGGCTTCGTCTATCGTAATGTCTTCCCAGTTGGAGAAGAGGTCTATTTCGCGATCCCCGCGCTCGATCGCCTGGGTGTTCAGGACTTCCGCGATGAAACGGATAAGTTTTACCGTGTCTTCTTTGAGTTTCGCGTAATCGGAGTCGGCGCGGTACCATTCCAGCATGGTGAACTCCTCCCGGTGGCGGGAGCCATGTTCGTTCCTGCGGAAACATTTCGTTATCTGGAAGATCTTGTGGGCGCCCTGGGCCAGGAGGGGCTTCATATAGACTTCCGGGCTCGTGATGAGGAAGCCCTTTTCAGTCTTTACGGCCTCGATGTTGGCTTCGGGAAGAGGCTCGTCGGTCAGGATGGGAGTCTCGACTTCCAGAAAGCCTTCCAGATGGAAAAAAGAACGCGCCGCCCGAATGATCTCGGCGCGGCGCGTTAAGTTTTGAAACTTATTGGTCATCCTTACTTCGTGGAGACGCGGGCGAGATATTCGCCGGTGCGGGTGTCGATGCGGATGACGTCGCCTTCGTTGACGAAGAGGGGGACCTTGATCTCAAGGCCGGTCTCCATGGTCGCAGGCTTAGTGGCGTTGGTGGCGGTGTCGCCCTTGACGCCCGGATCGGAGCGGGTCACTTTCATTTCCACAAAGGAGGGGAGAGTGACGTCGATCACCATCTCGTTGTAGAGGGTGCCGTCCACTTCCATGTTCTCCATGAGATAGTCTTTCTTGTCTTCCATAAGTTCGGCGTTCACGTTGTAGCTCTCGAAAGTCTCGGGATCCATGAAGACGTAGTTGGTGCCGTCGAAGTAGGAGTACTGGAGCTTCAGGTTGCTGACGTTGGCGGGCTGGAACTTGTCGTTGGAACGGTAAGATTTGTCGATAGAGTAGCCGGTCAGCAAATTTTTCATGCGGACGCGGTAGATGGCCTGGCCTTTGCCGGGCTTAGAGAACTCAAAGTCGGTGATGATGTAGGGTTCGCCCTCGAGTTCGATTTTGATGCCTTTTTTAAGATCGCTGGCTTCGTACATAAGTTTTCTTTCTTTTTGGTTAATTGATGCCGTAATTATAGCAGAAGGTCGTTTTAGGCGCAATATGTTCGGCACTTGCTCCTTAGGAGCGAAAAGACTAAAATTTAAGGCAGTTTAGTTTATTTTTTAATCTTACAGGAGAAAGCATGAAACCTACTCTTCTAATTTTGGCGGCCGGCATGGGCAGCCGTTACGGCGGTCTTAAGCAGATCGACTCCATGGGTCCCTCCGGGGAAGTCATCATGGACTATTCCATTTTCGACGCGATCAGAGCTAATTTCGGAAAGATCGTCTTCGTAATCAGGCATGACTTCGAGGAAGAATTCAGAGTCAAAGTCGGCAACAAATACGCCCATATGCTTCCGGTGAAATACGCCTTCCAGGATCTCAACGACATCCCGGCCGGCTTCAAGGTCCCCGAAGGACGCGAAAAACCCTGGGGCACGAGCCACGCCATCCTCTCCGCCAGAAACGTCATCAAAGAGCCGTTCGCTATGGTGAACGCCGACGACTTCTACGGCGCGGAATCCTATGAGATCGTGGGTGAGTACCTTTCCAAGGTCGATCCCAACACCAACGAATGGTGCATGTCCGGCTACAAGCTCTGCAACGTTCTATCCGAATACGGCGGCGTGACGAGAGCTATTTGCCGCACCGATGAAGAAGGTTACCTCACGCGTATTGAGGAAATGTTCAAGATCCAGAAAGACGGCGACCACGCCAAGGGCTGCAACAAGGCCGAGGAATGGCGCGAACTGGGCCTGCAGGACCTCACCAGCATGAACTTCTTCGGCTTTACGCCGGGGATCTTCAAGCTTCTGGAAGAAGGCTTCGTTACGTTCCTGGAAAAGGAAGGCACGGCTATGAAGTCCGAGTACCTTATCCCGACTTCCGTGAACGATCTGATCGGCGCCGGCAAGGGACATCTGAAGTGTTTGGCCACCAGCGGAAACTGGTTCGGCGTCACTTATCCCGAGGACAAGCCCATCGTTCAGAAAAACATTCAGGCCCTGGTGGACGCCGGCAAGTATCCGACGCCGCTCTTCAAGTAAGGGTTTTTGGTCTGAAAAAGGAAAAGCCGCGGTCACCCGCGGCTTTTTTTATTATTGGTGCGCCATCTAGGATTCGAACCTAGGACCCATTGATTAAGAGTCAATTGCTCTACCAGCTGAGCTAATGGCGCTTTGATTCAATTAAGTAGCGAAAAGTGTACTACAACCCTGTCTGAAAGTCAAGTAGGTCCGTGTTGGGGCAGGTCGCTTTTTTGCTATAATAAACTATTACTCACCTAAAATTAGAAAAAATATGTATTTCGGCAATTATTCCATGCTCGACTCCCTTCCGGGGGACAGGAAGATCTGGGAAAAGGTTGGGGAAGTTCTGGAACTTCTCCCCGGCCTTCCTATGGGCAGGACGGATATCATCCCGGGCGTCATGTACGTCAACAAGGAGGAATATTCCTCTAAGGATCCGGCGCTTCTGAGACCGGAAGTTCACCATCGCTTCATAGACGTGCAGACGGTTTTGCAGAATATGGAGCTGGTGCGCTGCTATCTGCCCTCGGAGCTGACGGAAGATACGCCGTACGACGAAGCGAAGGACCTGGGCTTCTTCAAGGCCGGGGCCGTAGCCTGCCAGTCCGGGATACTCGATCCCGGGCATATCGCCGTTATTCCGCCTTACGAGGCCCACGCTTCCCAGATGTGGGTCTTCGAAGGCGAGAGTTTGCCGATCGTGAAGGCGGTCATCAAGGTCGCCGTTAATTCCGTAATGGAAAACTGGGTGTGATCTATGGAAAACGCAGTTAAAAAGATCGCTATTCTAACTTCCGGCGGCGACTGCCCCGGCATGAACCCCTGCATCAGGGCGGCCATCAGGACGGCTCTGGCCAGGGGACTCGAGATCTACGGGGTCAAGGACGGCCTCCAGGGCCTCATAGAGGACCGCTTCGTGAAACTCGAGGGCACTTACGCCTCCGGACTGTCATCCATTGGCGGAACGGTCCTGGGAACGGCCAGGAGCATGGAGTTCATGACGCCCGAAGGAAGAGCTAAGGCGGCCGAGAACGTAAGACGGCGCGGAATAGAAGCGCTTGTCATTATGGGCGGCGACGGCTCCTTCAGGGGAGGTTCCGCCTTGTGCCAGGAGCAGGGGATCCATTTCGCGGGTCTGCCCTGCACCATCGATAACGACATGTACGGAACGGACTACACCATTGGTTTCCATACGGCGCTTAACACCATCGTCGAGGCGGTGGACAAAGTGAGGGATACCGCGAGATCCCACCACAGGCTCTTTTTCGTGGAGACCATGGGGCGTCATTCCGGCGCGCTGGCGGTGGCCGCGGCCGTTGCGACCGGCGCCGACGCCGTTCTGATCCCGGAAACTAAGACTGACCTGCCGGCCCTGGCTGAGAAGATCAAGAAGTCTTTCGCCAAAGCCCACAAGAGTTTCATCGTGATCGTGGCGGAAGGCGACGAGGCCGGAGACGCCATCAGCGTAGAAAAGAAAGTCAGAGAGCTTTCCGGCGTGGAAGGCAGAGTCTGCGTCCTGGGGCATATCCAGAGAGGCGGTTCTCCCTGCGCCTTCGACAGGATCCTTGCTTCCGTATTAGGGTATCGCGCGGTGGAAGCGCTCTGCGAAGGCAAGAAGAACATTTTCCTGGGCGTCAAGGAAGACAAGGTCACAATAACGCCCATCGAAGAGATCATAGGAAAAAAGAAGCCTTTCAAGAAGAACTTCCTGGAAGTAGCCGACGTGCTCTGCACATAAATTGGAAATTTTGTTATGGCTGAAGGAAAACTTTACATCATAGGCGCCGGGCCTGGCGATCCCGAGCTTCTGACCATCAAGGCCGCGCGCCTTCTGGAGGAGTGCGACGTCATGTTCCATGACGAGCCGATGGCCGAAGAACTTTTGGCTTACGCGAAGAAGGCCAAGCTTGTGTCTTTATCAGGTGAAAGCGACGGCGAGACCATCTCCGCCGAGGCTGTGAAGGCTGTGATAGAGGCTGTGAAGAGCGGCAAATCCGTGGCTGTGCTTCTGGAAGGCGACCCGTTCATATTCGGGATCGGCGCGGAAGTGGCGAGGAAAGCCGTGGCGGCCGGCTGCAAGTTCGAGCTGGTGCCGGGCATCACGTCCGCCTCGGCCGCGGCGATCTACGCCGGCATTCCTCTGACTTACAGAGGCTATGCCTCGACCTTGGCTTTCGCAATAGGGCACTCTAGCCTGAACAGGCGCTACACCGACATAGACTGGCCGAGAGTAGCCATTGGCATGCAGACCTTGGTTTTCTTCATCAACGAGGAATCGCTCTCCATGGTGATAGAAAAGCTTATTGCCAACGGGCGCGACCCGAGAACGCCGGCGGCCATCGTAAGTTCCGGCACGCGCAAAGACCAGAGCACCATCGCCGGGACCTTAGGGGAATTGAGGGCCATGACGGAGGACGAGCGCGAGAGCGCCAAGATCCCGATGCCGGCCGTTCTCATAGTCGGCGACGTGGTAGGTTTGAGATCTGAATTGAAGTGGTTTGAATAGGATGACGGAAGGAAGCGAAAGTCGGCGGAAAATGACCAGAGCGGCGGGAGTGAACAGTTTCTTCACGACCTTAAGCCGCATTTTCGGTCTCGTCAGGGATATGCTGATGGCGAATTATTTCGGCACCGGTTTCTGCTGTTCCGCCTTCGTCACCGCTTTCACTCTGCCCAACCTTTTGAGGAGGCTTTTCGGCGAGGGCGCCCTCGCTTCCGTTTTCGTTCCGCAGTTCGCCCAGGTCATGCAGGAAAAAGGCAGGGAGGAAGCTTACAAGTGCGCTTCCATGACGCTCTCCTGGCTGGCGGTCATTCTCACTTCCATCACGATAGTCGTGGCGGCCGTCTCTCTGGCGGCTGTGCCGTTCCTTGATTTCTCGCCGAAGTGGCGTTTGACGGCTCTCTTGATCGCCGTCATGATGCCGTACTGCATCTTCATTTGCCTGACGGCTCTTTGCGGCGCCATGCTGAATACCTTGGGACACTTCAGCATGCCGGCTCTGGCTCCGGTCTTCTTGAACATCTGCATCATCACGACGGTCTGGATCGGCGCCTTCTTCTGCAAGACCGGGTCTCAGGCGCACATCTTCTACGCCGCTTTTGGCGTACTCTTAGGCGGCCTGGCGCAATTGGCTTTGCAGATCCCGGAACTCTGGAAGAGGGGATACCGCTTCAAGTTTTCCATTCCCTTTGATCATCCCTTCGTCAAAAAGATCGTGACCGTCATGATGCCGGCCGTCCTCGGCACGGGCGTGGCGCAGATAAACATTATGGTGGACCGCTACCTCGCTAACTCCGTCAATGAGCGCGGTGCGGCCGTTCTCTACAACGCCGACAGACTGGTGGAATTTCCGCTCGGCATCTTCGGCGTGGCGCTGGCTGTGGCGGCGCTGCCGGTCTTAAGCTTCGCGCACGCCCAAGGCGACAAGGACCGCTTCAAGGATGCGCTAGGCTTTTCTTTAAGGCACTCAAGTTTCGTCATGATTCCCGCCATGTGCGGCCTCATGATCCTGGGCGAACCGATCATCCGATTGCTTCTGGAGCACGGCGAATTCACGGCGGAGAGCACTTCCTACACCGCCAAGGCGCTCTTCTATTACACGCTGGGATTGCCGGGCTTCGCGATCGTCAAGATCCTGGTGCCGGCCTTCTACGCCGCCAAGGACACCAAGACGCCCGTCATCATCGGCCTGGCCATGATGGTCCTGAACCTTACGCTGAACCTTATTCTGATGCACTTCATGGAGGAAAGGGGCCTGGCGCTGGCGACGGCCATCAGCACGTACATCAACATCACGCTTCTTTTGTTCTTCCTGAGGAAGAAGTGCGGGCCCTTGGGCCTTACCAACGTTACGCTTTCTTTTGTCAAGACGATCTTCAGCAGCCTTCTGATGTCGCTGGCTATAATCGCCGCTTCGAAGCTTCTGAGCGACCATTTGCCGGAGCAGGGGACGTTCTTAGCCAAGTTCTTATTGGTCGTCATTCCCATTATGACGGGAC
This sequence comes from bacterium, assembly GCA_017444325.1. Lineage (GTDB taxonomy): Bacteria > Auribacterota > UBA3054 > UBA3054 > UBA3054 > UBA3054. The sequence continues at coordinate 7,695 of JAFSWV010000109.1, forward strand.
TCTTTGTTTACGCCATGTCCGCCCTCATATTGAAGCAGGACGAATGGAAGGAACTTTTCAAAGCCTACTTCAGGGGATCCAAGAAATCCAAAACCAAATCGAATAACAAATAACAATCAACATAAAGCATAAACTATGACCCGCTTCACTTCCCTAACAATTGCCATAATTTTGGCCGCCCTCGTTTCGCAAGCCGAAAACGAAAGTCCGATCTTCAATTACGAAAGACCGACCAACCAGGACCTCCTCAACACCAAGTGCGATCTGGAAAAATATCCCGACGCCGACACGGTCATCATGTTCCTGCATGAAGGCAGCCAGTACCAGGAAGACGGCACCGGCATCAGCGTCTGCGACGAATGCATCAAAGTGCTGACGGAGCCCGGCAAGCGCGACAGCCTGGTCGCGAGCTTGAGCTACAACGCGGCCTACGGCACGTCTTATTTCGTGAGAGTGACCATAATCAAGCCGGACGGCAGGGAAGTGCCAATCGACGTCACGAAATCCGAGACCATGATCGACACCAGCCAGATGAGCTCCAACATCTACGACCCGGCCTCCAAGATTGTGCAATTAAGCCTGCCCGGCCTGGAAGTGGGCGACATCTACAGGCTCGAGTCGATCGACGTGATCAACAAAGCCAGGATGAAAGACACCTGGTCAGGCGGCTTCGTCGGAGAGTTCATGTCTCCCCTGCAGAAAGAGACCATCGAGGTTTACGCTCCGAAAGCGAAACCTCTGGCTTACATCACCAAGCGCTTCGAGATCCCCGGCACTATCGTTGAGAAGAAAGAGGAAGTGGGAGATTTGATCCACTACAGCTGGGAAGTAAAAGACGTTCCCCAGATCTTCCCGAACCCGCCATGGCGCCCTTCTACGTCGCCTGCCAGCGCTACTATTTCGGAACCATCCCGAGCTGGGAAGTCATCTCCAAGTGGTACATCGATCTCTGCGAGCCGAGGATGGCCGTCACCACTCCTGAAATGGAAACGCTCGCCAAAGAGCTGACCGAAGGCAAAGAGACGATCCGCGAGAAAGCCGAAGCGCTGCACCGCTGGGTCGCCAAGCAGGTCCGCTACAGCGGCCTCACGACCGAGACCGTCGCCCCCGGCTACGAGCCGCACGACGTCAAGATAACCTTCGAGAACCGCTACGGCGTCTGCCGCGACAAGGCCGCCCTGCTCTGCACTCTGCACCGCATGGCCGGGCTGGAAGCTTATCCCGTTTTGATCCTGGTCGGTCCCAAGAAAGATCAGGATTCACCCAACCCCTGGTTCAACCACGCAATCAACGCCGTCGTGGACGAGAAGGGCGAATACATCATCATGGACCCGACGCCCGAGACCGAGAAGAATCTCGTTCCGCCTTACGAAGCGGACACCAGCTACCTCATCTGCAGGCCGGAAGGCGAAACGCTCATGACCATGCCCCAGGAGCCGGTCGAAGACAATATGGCCACCGAAGTCTTAAAAGGCAAATTCGACAAGGAAGGCAACCTCATTGCTGAACTTACGAGCGTTTACACCGGCATCAACGACACGAACGTCAGGGGCAGCTACCTGAGAGCCAAGGAAGAGGAGAAGAAGGCTATGGTCGAGAGCCTCCTCGGCGCGATCTTCGGCGCCACCGAGCTTTTCGATTATGAGATCACGCCCAAGGATCTCCACGACATGAGCCAGCCCTTCACGCTGAAAGTCAGATTCAAAGCCACGGGCCTTATGACGGAACAGGACGGCTACTATGTCCTTGACAGCCTTTACTCCATGGCGGCCTACAGCACTGTCTGCCCGATCATCCTCTCCAGGATGTCCACCAGCCTTGACAAGCGCCGCTTCCCGATGAAAATGGCCGCCACCTGCGGAACGGCTTGCTACTGCGAGCTCGACATGACGGACATGGAGCTTACGGATTTCTCCCTGCCCGAGTATCCCGTCTTCGATACTCCGGAAATTTTCTACAAGCAGACCGTAGCCGTTACCAACGGTATCCTCTACGCCGGTATGCGCCAGGAAGCCAGGAAGAAAGAAATGCCGGCTGAAGCTTACCAGACTTTGAAGGATTACAAGAAGTTCAGCCAGAGCGCCGGCTACAAGCGCATCTTCGCCAAGAACGCCAAGGATCCCTATCAGGGCCAGCACGTCCTAATAGTGGACGACGACTTCACCTACGAAGTCATAGACGAAAGCACCGTCAAAACGAAAAGCGTCGTCACGAAGAAGATCCTCGACTACGCCGGCAAGAAAGCCAATTCCGAACTGCACTTCTACTACTGCCCACAGAACACCGAGATCAGCCTGACCAACATGTACGTCGAACTCGAGGACGGCACGGTGAGAAGAGTGGTCGATTCCGAGATCAACGTCATGGACGCCGACTGGAAAGCCAGTGCTCCCCGCTACCCCGACATCAAGCACATCGTCGTGACTCTGCCGGGCACCGACATCGGCACGACCGTGCACTATGAATGCGAGCGCGTGACGAAAGATCTTCCCCTGATCTCCGGCTCCATCTATTTCGAGCCCAGCGAACCGATACTCCATCACCGCTACGCCGTAATAATCCCCGAAGGCATGAAGCTCGAGAC
>JAFSWV010000110.1 GCA_017444325.1 bacterium
AGCCCTGAAGATCGACGCTCTCATCGAGAAGAACAAGCCCGCTCCCGAACCCGAGGAAGAAGAGTGATGACTAAAATCGGTGTGGACAAAGCGGCTGAGCTTATCAAGGCAGCTCATGCAATTCTCCTAATCGGCCACACCGATCCCGACGGCGACTGCTTAGGCTCGCTCTACGCACTTAAAGCCGGTCTCGTTTCCATAGGCAAATCGGCAAGCGTATATCTAAAAAAGCCTCTGCCTCTGAAGTACCGTTTTCTTAGCGATGAACTCGAGGAAAACACCGATATCCCGGAATGCGATCTCATCGTCGCCCTCGACACACCGCAGCTGAAGCGCCTGGACATCGATGATCCTGCGAAGCTAACTAGCCCGATACTCGCCATCGATCATCATCCCGGCGAGCATACGGAATTCGCATATGCTCTGTGGGATGACGGAAAGTCCGCCTGCGCTATGCTCATAAAAGCGCTGCTCCAGAAAATGGCGATCACGATCACGCCGAAAATGGCAGGCGCTCTCTACGCCGGCATCGTGACCGACACGAATTCTTTCGTCAATCAGAACACCTACGCCGATACTTTCCAAGCGGCGGGAGAACTGACGGAACTCGGCGCTAAACCTGACGAGATCGCCAAATACGTTTACGGCTCCCTGACGCCAGGCGACATCTCTGCGTTATCATACGCCCTTTCAACTCTGGAACTCTACGACAAAGACAGGATCGCCGTCATGTCTTTGAAGCGCGAATGGCAAAACGAAGGCAACGACACTGACACCGAGCTTTTCGTGAACTACGCAAGAAGCCTCGTCAACACTGAAGTTGCGATAATGCTGACGGAAACTAAAGAAGGCGTCAGGGTGAACCTGAGAGCCAAGAACGCCTACGACGTTTCCGCCGTCGCAAGAAAACTGGGCGTCGGGGGACACAAAGCTGCCGCCGGCATCAGGATGAACTGTCCTCTTGAAGAAGCCAAAAAACTTTTGCTGGAAAACATAAAATTCGATGATTGACAAAACTTACGATCTCATCATAGTGGGCGCCGGCCCTGCGGGGCTCACCGCCGCCATTTACGCCGCCAACTCCGGCATAGACTTTCTTGTCGTTTCCGGTTTCACCGGCAGCGCGGCCGCGACCGCTCCCGCCGTCGCCAACTATCCCGGCTTCCCTGACGCTGTCTCCGGCTCCGAACTCGTCGCGAATTTTGAGAACCAGGCTAAGAATCTCGGCGCCAATATCGAGAGCGATTCCATAACCGAGATCAAAAAAGAAACCAGCGGCGTCTTTACGCTGACAGGCGCTATAAACACTTACTCCGCCAAAACGGTCATCTACGCCGCGGGCGCCCAGGCCAAGCGCCTCCGCCTTAATGAAGAGCCGAAGTATTTCGGCAAAGGCGTTTCCGTCTGCGCCACCTGCGACGGCCACTTCTTCAAGAACAAACCGGTCGCTGTGGCGGCAGGGGACAGGACGGCCGTTTCCGAAGCGGTCTATCTTGCCGGCATCTGCGAAAAAGTTTATTTCATTACCAAAGACAATACTCTTCCCAAAGAATTGGACGGAATAGAAAAAATCGTTCCCAAAGCGAATTCCCAGATCACGGCTTTGAAAGGGGAGAAGAAACTGGAAGCTCTGACCGTTGAAAACATTGCCACTAAAGAACAGGAAGAATTAACAGTCAGCGCGCTCTTCACCGCCGTGGGCCACGACCCCGAGACGGCCCCTTTGGCGGGCCTTCCTGTCTTGGACGATAAAGGAGCCGTTGTAGCTGAGAAAGACGGCTCTACGGCTATCCCAGGGCTTTTTGCGGCCGGCGACGTAGTGAAAGGCGCCGTCAGGCAGATCGTTTTCGCCGCCAGCGCGGGAATGCAGGCTTTCCTTAGCGCCAGAAAATATCTCCGCACGCTGTAATGTCTGTTGTTACGGAAAAGCCCTGGGATTTTGTCTCTGTCTCCGAAGGATTGCCGGAGGTCATGCTCGACATGCGCTATTATTCGACCTTCAATTTCATAGGCGACCGCATAGAAGGGTATCTTAGTCCCAAAGCCTGGCTGACGATCCCGGCCGCGACGGCCTTGAAAGCAGTCTGCAATGAAAGCATGAGCAGAGGCTACCGGATCAAGATCTTCGACGCTTACCGCCCGCAGCGGGCGGTCGATCATTTCATGCGCTGGTCGAAGGATCTCGCCGACCTCAGGATGAAAAAATATTTTTATCCCGACCTGACCAAGGA
>JAFSWV010000111.1 GCA_017444325.1 bacterium
ATGCTCTGACGGCCATTTTCAACATCTATCTGACACGGGCCCTTGGCAAGGAATTCTACGGCGATTTCACCGGCGCGCTTTCCTGGATCGTAATGTTCTCCATCGTCGCTGAATACGGCCTCGGCACGCTTATGACGAGGATCGTGGCGAGGGAGCCGGAACGCAGCGACGAGCTTTTCTGGAATTCCGTCATTCTCAAGACTTTCTGCTCGATTCTGGCCGTCGCTCTGGCGCTTGGCGCGCTCGTTTTAAGGGATCTCTTGGGCTTCGGCGCGGGAGGCGAGGACCTGACGCTCATCGCGCTCTTCTGCCTTTTCCTTTTCGCCAACGCCTGGTACATGTCGATGGCGGCCATTTTGAGAGGCCACCAGGACAATCATCTCGAAGCGGCGCTTTTTTTGATCGGCAAAGTGATCTACGTTGCCCTTGGTTTCGGAACGCTCATGTTCGCCAAATTCGGCTTGGACGTCAAGACGAGATTGATGGCGGTCTATTTCGCCCTCGGCTCCTTCGTTCCCCTGGTTCTGGGAACGATCGCCTTGAGGCTGCGCTACAAGCTTGGCCTTCCCAAACCGAGTATGAAAGTGATAATGGAGATGCTTACTCAGGGCTGGCAGTTCTTCACGATCATGTTCACTTCCACCTTGCACCTGAAGTTCGACCATGTGCTTTTGTGGTGGTTCGGCTTCAAGGCGCAGCTGGGCGTTTACGGCGCGGCATACAATCTGGTCCTCATTCCGCTCTTTTTGACCAACTCCTTCACGGAGTCCATGTATCCTGCCCTTGCCAGCAGCAAGGAAGCGGGGGAGGAGGATTTCTGGCAGAGGGTGATGATAAGCTTAAGGTGGATCGGCTGCCTCGGTTTCCCGTTCCTCTTCTGGGCGACGCTGGAAGCCCCCAGGATACTTGACCTTGTTTACGGCAAAGAATTCGTGGAAGGCGCTCTGGCGCTCCAGATCCTGATCTGGGGCCAGGGGCTCGATCTTTTCTGTCCTTTCTTCGGGCACGTATTGTACGTTAAAGAAAAGGAGCGCAAGGTCTTCTTCATCAACCTTGCCAGCCTGATCGGCAACATTCTCGCCAATATCATCCTGATCTACTTCCTCTGCCTGAGGAGGGACAACGATCCGACCTTGGCGCCCATAGCTTCCGCGCTCTCCATGGTCGTTTCGCTTTCCATCATGTTCATCGGGTATGTCATAAGCTTTTCCGAATTCGGCCGCGCCAAAGAGAGCCTTCTGGCGCTTGCCCGTCCTGCAATTCTGGCGCTTCTTACCCTGCCCGTCGTTTTCCTTATAAAGCCCTATGTCCCGGTCTATCTGACCTGGCTCGTTTACGGGATCGTCTTCATTTCCCTCGCTCTGGCCCTCAAAATCATTAGGCTTCAAGACTATAAACGCTTCTAGGGCGAATTATGCTAAAATAATCGAAACGTGTGTGTTTCTAGATAATTTTAGCGGAAGGGCCATTATGAGCATTCTGAAAAGAGGTTTCACGGAAGAAAAACTTTCCGGGGAAGAGATCAGTCTTTTAAACGAGCAGCTGAAAGTCAGCCGCGGCGCCATCGTCAAAATGACGACGCTGGCCGGCTGCGGTCACCCCGGCGGTTCGCTTTCCTCCCTTGAAACTTACACCCTGCTTTGGCAGTGCGCGAACGTCGATCCCAAAGAGCCGAGAAAATTCGGCCGGGACACCATAGTCGTCAGCCACGGCCACACTTCGCCGGGCGTTTACGCGGCTTTGGCGGGCGCCGGCTTCATCGATCTTAGGGAAGCGGTAGTGACATTCCGCCAGAACGGCAGCTCTTTCCCGGGCCACATCGAGCAGTGCGTGCCTGGTGTCGAATGGGACACCGGCAACCTGGGCCAGGGTCTCTCCGCCTGCGTAGGCTTCGCGCTTGCCGACCGTATGACCGGCGTCAAGGCGAAAGTCTTCTGCGTGATGGGGGACGGCGAACAGCAGAAAGGCCAGATCGCGGAAGCGAGAAGAAC
>JAFSWV010000002.1 GCA_017444325.1 bacterium
AGGCCTTCTCTTTTTTCCTCAAGTTCCGCGGCGATCGCTGGCAGGAGTATGAGCAGCGCCGCGGTCGCCGAAAAGGAGAGCAGCGAGGAATAGGAGAAGATCTGTTTCGGCGAGATGATCGCGTAAAGCCAGGCCGCCACCATAAGGAAGTGCAAAGAGAGCGTCGCTTTGTTGAAGACTCTCCCAAGCACGATCAAAGTCATAAGGATGACCGCCCGCAGAACGGAAGGACGGTCGCCCAAAAACAGCACATAAAACCATAGGAAAGGCAGAAGGGGAAGATCGAAGGCAAGCCTAGAGATGCCGAAAGCCCGAAGCAGCATCAGCCAGACTCCGCTGATAAGACCGATGTGCAGTCCCGAGACCGCGAGGATGTGCGCCACGCCGCTCTTCCTCAAGCCTTTCTCCAGCGAAGCCGGCAGAGCTTCGTCGCTGCCCAAAAGCATCAGCCTCAAAAGCAGGGCGGCGTTGGGATGCTTTTCGCTTTGCAAGGCGTTAATCGCTTTTTCCCGCAGCTTCCTCATAAGGGAAGTATTTTCCGCCGCGCTTCTGTCAACGGTTATGTCCTTTCCCTTTATCGTTCCTTCGCGATAAATGTTGCGCCTGGCGTAATAGCTCTTCCTGTCGAAGCAGCCGGGAGCGTCCTTGTCTTTAAAAGGGCGGAGCTTTGCTTTCGCTTCGATCTTCGTTCCGGCTCTCAGTTCTATGGGTTTTGCGGAGTAGAGCGAGAGCAAAAGCTTTTCCTCGTCCGTCTTCACCTCCAGTCGGGTGTAGAATTTTCTTCCCTCCTCGCCGCCCTGCCAGGAAGCGTCGTGCAGCAGTTTGCAGCGCAATACCTTTTCCTCCACGTTGCGGTTCGGGCGTTTGTCAACCGCGGCGTAATTTACAAGCCCGCCGATCAGACCTCCCAGGTAAATGACCATGCATTGCGAGAACCTCCCTTTTTCTCTCAGAACAAAATAACTCGCAAGGAAAAAGAGAAAAGCCAGGGCAAGGAGCAGCCACAACGGAATTGGGGAGGCGATCTCCGAAAGAAGCATGCCGGAGAGCGTCCCAGTCAGGATGAACAAAAATGGCGTGATCATGGCCCATTGTTGCAAAAGCTGTCATCTATGGCAAGCTTTTTGCAAAACTCTACGCGATTAGCATTGCGTTTGTCAGTTTTTCGCCTTATTCGGGATGAAGCAATATGATATAATCAAGGTATGTACGATATAGAGAAAAACCAACTGGCGGAGATCCGCGACCGCCTCACGCATCTTTTCGCGGGACTTGATCTGGACAGCAAGGAGAAGCGCCTTGCCGAGCTTTCCGAACTTACTTCCGCCCAGGATCTCTGGAGCGATCCCGAGAAAGCCAGGACGCTCCTTCAGGAGCAGGACTCTCTGAAGAGAGTGACGACGGAAGCGCGCTCCTTGGAGAAGCTGATGGTCGAGACGGAAGAATTCCTGCAGCTCGCCGACGCCGAGAAAGACGAATCCTTGGCTGACGACCTGAAAGCCGAGCTTGCGAAGCTGCAGAGCGGCTATGACGAATTCGAGTTCCACCAGACCTTGAACGGCGAGACCGACCACAACAACGCCTACCTTACGATCCACTCCGGCGCCGGCGGCACGGAAGCCTGCGACTGGTGCTCCATGCTGAAGAGAATGTACGAGCGCTGGGCGGAACGCCACGGCTTCAAATGCAAGATCCAGGACTTCCTCGACGGCGAAGAAGCCGGCTTCAAGTCCGTGACGCTGCACATCGCCGGCGAGTACGCCTACGGCTACCTTAAGTCCGAGATCGGCGTCCACCGCCTTGTGCGCATTTCTCCCTTCGACGCCAACCAGAGAAGGCAGACGTCCTTTGCTTCCATCGACGTCACTCCGGAAGTGGACGACGACATCGACATCGTGATCGACGAGAAGGATCTTAGGATCGACACCTACCGCTCTTCGGGCGCCGGCGGCCAGCACGTCAACAAGACGGAGTCCGCCATCAGGATCACGCACATTCCAAGCGGCATCGTCGTTTCCTGCCAGAACGAACGCTCGCAGTTCAAGAACAAAGCCGAAGCGATGAAGATGCTGAAAGCGAAACTCTACCAGCTGGAGATGAACGAACGCCTCTCCAAGCAGAACACCGCCTACGCCAACAAGCAGAAGATCGAATGGGGCAGCCAGATCAGATCTTACGTCCTGCATCCCTACAATATGGTGAAAGACTTGCGCACAGATGTTGAGACCTCTAACACCGGCGCGGTATTGGACGGCGAGATAGATCTCTTCATTGAAGCATACTTGAGAGCGACAGCCACGCTTTCCTAACAAATATAAAAAAGGATCGAATATGAAAAAAGTCTTCGCGCTTATTTTATCCTTAGCGATCACAGTAATGCTCTTCGCCGCCGAAGAGGCGGTATTGAAGACCGACTACTATCCCAACGGCAACCTGCAGTACGCCGGCTACACCGTCGTGAAAGGCGAAGCCGGGCAGATC
>JAFSWV010000112.1 GCA_017444325.1 bacterium
TGGTTTTGCATTCGACATTGGCGAAAAGCGCGAACAATTTGTTCTCGCCAAAGTCTGCCGTAACTTCAAGTTCGGCAGAGGAATGCAGCAACCCGTCAACACTTCCCGGATCAGCAAAATCCACATCGCAGCCGATGGTGAAGGATGCCTTTCCGGAAGGCGCTTTGACAAAAAGAACAGACCCGCTGGAAACACCCTCGGCGCTCACAATGTCATACCACTTGACGCGATAAATATAAGAATCGTCCAACCCCTCCAAGACAACTTTGTAGGTATTTACGGAATCGGCCGAAACAAAGCGAGGTCCTTCAATTTTCGCGTAAATGTTGTCTGCGAAAAGCGAACCGCATAAAATCATTGCCAATAAGGCAAATATAGGGGCTGTCTTGTTTTTCATAAGAACCGTCCTTTCTCACATAACGTGAAGCGTCAAGATTAAGTATATGATTCTACTAGAGAAGATTCTACCAAAAAAAAAAAAAAAAAAGCAAGGCGCGCTTTTCAGCGCGCCTTGTTTGATTTGCGTATCTTTCGCTTTTTATTTTCTGCGAAGGATAGCCAGGCCAAGAAGGGCCAGCAGGAGGAGCGCAGTGGGTTCGGGGACCACGGGCGTCAGTTTGACGCTTACGCTTTCCACGCAGACGCTGTCGTCGGCGGTGCTGAGGAGCATCCTGAGGGCGTCAACGCCTTCCGTAGCCTTGACGGAGCCGCTGGTTATAGGCGCGTCAACAACGACGGGATCGGCGGCCCAGGTGAATTCCCTAAACTGCTTGTTGCCGGTCTTGGTGTTCACTTTTACGGCGTAGTCGAAGGCTTCGCCAATAGCCGGTCTGGCGGTGGCCAGCGCGGTGGCCGGAGAGTAGTCGTTGAAGGTGGGAACGAGCGTGTCGCCGCTTCTGGAAATGACGACCTTCATCTGCCTGTGCTCGGAGTCCTGAGTGAGCGTCAGGTCGCCGGCGGGAGACTTGGTGAAGAGCAGTTTGTAGGCGATCTCGAGGTCATACTTGTCGGCGATGCCTTCGCCGATGCCCAGGGCATAGAAGAGGCCGCCTTCGCCGGCCGTGGGATTCTCAGCGGTCTTGGCGTATTCCAAAACGAGTCCGTCGGAGAAGGTCTGGCTGGCGTCCGCTCTGTCGGTCACAATGGCTTCGACTTTAAGATCGTCGATGTCGAAGGTGCCTTCGCCCCACTGGAAGAAGCGCAGGATGGAGAAGGTATGCGTCTCGTTCTCCTGGTCGCAGAGGTATTCGCCGGATTCTTCGTTATTGCCGATCCTGACCTGCCTGAGGACGTGGCGGGCATGTCCTTCGCTGTCATTAATAGTGTCGGCGCTGAAGACGGCGCTAAACTCGGTCCACTCGTCTTTGGCGATGGTGGCGTCGGAGACGAATTCCGGATGCGTCTCGTCGGACTTGTTGCTGGCGAATCTGTAAGCGCCATTGTCATAGCGGAACTGCGTTTCCACGCACTGCGGCGTCCAGAGGCCGAGGTTCTTGGCGGTAGTGCCGCCCAGTCTCGCTTTGAAGCTGACCTTAAAGAAGCCCTTGGCTTTGCCGCTGGTGGCGACCCAGTCATTGTCCAGAGTCTTGTCGAGTTTCTTGTGGATGCCGAAGAGGCCGGTAATATCTTTCAATCTGAGATATTTGTTGCCGTTCTCTTCCTTGACGATGGTCGTGCCGTTGACGTCGATGGCGCCGTAGGCCACGCTCCAGTTGTCTTCGCCGCAGAGATCCTTGCCGTTCTCATACTTTTCGAAGTCTTCCGTCAAAAGCGTGTCGAAGACTTCCCAGTCAGCGGTGGACTTGATCTGGGCCTGAACGTCGGCTTCACCCTTTATGTTCCGGTCGAAGAACCTGGGATCGCCCTGGGGGAAGGTCGCGAAGTCAGCATTGTAAACTTCGTAGCCTTTTTCCGGAGTGCCGCAGGGGGCGCCGACTCTGAACGTGCCCTTGCCCGCTTCGCCAAGATCGATGGTGGCGACGGTGGCGGCGTATTCCGCTTTTGTCGGGAGATTCTTGGGCGTGATCTTGATGGTCTGGAACCTCTGGAAGGTGCCGCTTGAAGGCTCAGCCTTGAAGAGGTCGCTGTCCTCGAAGGAAACGCTGAAGGTGGCGGTGGTGTCCGGCAGTTCGTTGGTTATCGAAATGGTCCCGTATTCCTTGGAGAAGGTTATGGGATCATAGTCGAGGCTCAGAATGGGGACAGACTGCTTATGCGGAGTAAGCTTGGCATCCACCGCTCCGATGCGGGCCTGGCCGGAACTGATGGAGAACTTGATCTTGTCGATGGCGGTGGTGGCGTCCGCGCCGGTGATGGGCAGATTCTCCTTGTGGTACGTGCCGTTCCAGTAAAGCTGCCTGAGGTTCTTCTCGGTGGTAGAGATGTTGTAACCGTAAACGAACCAATCGCCGGCGTTGGCAGTGAAGGTGTCCCTGACGCCTTTGACATTCGGGTAAGTCAGGCTGACCTGACCGGATTTGAGCTGGAATTCCGTATTGAACTGCTTGTGGAAGTCGTCCTGGCCGAAGGTGAGTTTTCCGCCGAAATCAGCGGGAAGCATCATCTGGGCGGCGATGGTGATGTCGTACTTCTGAGCCATCTCTTCCGTGAAGCCCAATTTGACTTCAACGTCCTGCCTGTTGTCGAAGAAGAGGTCCATGGGATCTTCGTCGGCGAAATCCAATACGTCGTAGTCGGTCTCGGAAACGAGCGTCTCAACTTTCAGATTGTCCAGGCAGAAGGTGCCGCTGCCCCAGAGGAAGAAGCGCAAGGTGTTGAAGAAGTCGGACTGGCTGTCCTGATCGAGATAGGCCCTGCAGTTCTCGACAGAATCGTCCACCTTATACTGGCGCAGGACGTGGCGGTAATGTTCGCCGGAAGCGTCCAGTTCAGGCACTGCCTCAATGATCATGCTGATGCGGTGCCAGGAGGCGGCGGGAATGAAGTTTTGAGAGACGAATTCCGTATGGTTGGCGTCGCTGGAGTTGCTGCGGAAACGATATCCGCTGCCGCTGACGTATTCGAAGTTGCCCTCCACCATCTGGGGATCCCAGAGGCCGAAGAATTTGCTGGATGTGCCGGTCAGCATCGCGTCAAAGCTGATGCGGAAGTATCCTTTGGTGTGGCCGGCCCACCAGTTTTGCTTCATCTGCTTGTCCAGTTTTTTGTGGCCGCCGAAAAGATTGTTGACGTAAGCGATCTCACAATACCTGTTGCCGAATCTTTCCCTGACGTAAATGGAACCGTCCCTGTCGATGGTGCCGTATCCGCTGCTCCAGCCGCCCAGGCCGCCCATGTTGGTGTTGGCAGGATAACTTTCAAAATCTTCGTCCAAAAGCACTTCCGTCACGTAGTGGTCGAAGGCGTAATCGAGAGTGCCGGCGCTCTCCCACTGGGAGTCGTAATCGCTCGGGCTGCCCTTCGGGAAAGTGGAAAGGTCGGCGGAATAGAAGCCGTAGCCGTCCGTTTCGTTGCCGCAGGGCGCGCCGAGGCGCACTCTCTTCGTGCCGGCGTTGCCGGCCTCGACTTCAACCACGCATTCCAGGAACTGGGGAGCGGTGGGAAGGTCGTGAGCTTCGACCTGAATGGAGGCTTCGTCCTTGAAGAGGCCCTCGACGGGAGAGATGGTGAAGTGATCAGCGCCAACCACGACCTTGGCTTTATATTTTATGGTGGTGTTTTCAACAAGGTTCGCCAATTTAACGGTGGTCATATTGGAGCCTATTTTCATCGGTTCGGCAGAAAGCGCAAGTTCGCCGACGCCGGAATCAACGTGGACGTCGTCGAAGTCGGCGCCGCCAGAGCTGACGTCTTTCAGCCAGACGGAACTGACGTAAACGTTGTCCTCGCCCGCGACGTAGCATTCGGTCGCGCTGTGGTACTCGCCGTTGACAGACCAGCCGGCGAACTGCTTGGTGTTCTCCTCAATGAAGAAAGTCCAAGTCTGCCAGCCCGTACTGATCTGCTGAAGCGTGGTGGATTTGTTGATGCTGCCGCCGGGAGTGGAAGAGCAGGCCAGGCTAAGCTTTCCGTCGCTGGTGACGTAAGCGTAGCACAGGGCGTCCTTGGCGCCCCTGATGTCGAAGTAGGTGCCGCCGAAAGTCGGGTTCACGCGCACGCTGACCTTGAAGGTGCCGAATCCGTTGTCGGATTTGACGTTGACCGGGACCTGGAAGCCGTTGCCGCCCTGGCTGTGCAAATAATAGTTGCCGCTGCTTTCCTTGATCTGGCCGGTGGCGGACTGGCTCAGGATGCCCTGCTGCCAGGTGGCGTCGCCCAGATAGAAGCCTTCGTCGGCTTCGAATCCGCAGTTGAATTCGGACAATACCGGAGGCGTGCGGTAAAGGGAGGCGTACTTTCTGATCTTCTGCCAAATGGTGGCGTTCCTGGTCTTGCTGTTGTAATAGACCGCGGAGCCGCCGTAAGTGAGGAACTGCTCGGAGAAGTAAGGCACCCTGTAGCCGTAGTACTGGCCGTTCCAGCTGCCGTGGTAGGTCATAATGGAAAGGCACCTCTGGGTGAGGTTCGTGGCGTAGAAGTAGCAGCCTAAGCTGTGGCCGAAAAGTCCGCCGTCCTCGGGACCGGGGCTGGAGGCCTGCTCGTGGGAGTGATTGCAACCCATGTTATGGCCCCACTCGTGCACCCAGGAAAGATCCTCGAGGTAGCTGTAAAGCACAACGTGGAAACCGCAGCTCTCAGCGCCCGTGGGGCTGCCGTGAACGTATCCTAAGCCGGCCCAGCCGGAAGTCATGTATCTCGGAGCATAGCAGACGAAGTCGGCGCCCAGCTTGGCTCTCAAGGCGGGCACGAACTCGAAGCCTTCTATACCTTGCTGCAAGCGGGAAAGGTCGAGACTGGAGTCCCTGGTCTCTTCGTAGTCAGAGAGGTAGGTGCCGACGCAGGTCAGCTTCGCGTGGATAAGACTGTTCTGCATGGCCTGGTTGCAGACCGCGATGCCGGCCGCCACTTTCGTGTTGGCGGCTTCCAGACTGCCGGCCGACTCGATGGACATAGGCGAGAAGACGACCATGATGGTCAGCTCCACCACTTCGTCGTCGTCCCAGTTGGCGGCCCAGGCGGCCTGCTCGGGAGTAAGGTCGGAGACGCGGGCGCCCATAACGCTATTGGAGCTTTCTTCCCAGACCGGCGCTTCGTGATCCTCAGGGTTCGACATCTCGGCGCAGCGCTCGCTGTAAGAGCACTCCTTGACTTCGTAGACGCCCTGCTTCTTGGTGCCGTTGATCTCGTAGCGCGCGTCGGCCTTAAGGTCTTCCACCACGCCGAAAAGAACGTTCGGACCGGCCGCGATGCGCCACTGCCCGGCAAAATCATCGAGATTGCCAGCCCGGCACACGATGCCGTTCACGTCTTTGACAGCATAAGTGACGCTGCCTTTCAGTTCGCCCTGGGGCGTAAGGAATGTCACCGTATCGCCTATCTTGAGCTCGGCAAGGGAAAACATGGCGTTCTCGACCTTAGGCTCCGGCGCTCCGGGGTAGGTTGAGGAAATTTTGGCCGTCTGAGCCCCGTTGGGGTCAAGAGTAAGACAGAAATCCGCGGCGAAAGACGTCGCGGCAAAGAGGACCGCAACAATAGCGGCCAGGACCTGGTAGTGCTTGCGCATAAAAAAACCTCCTAGGGATTATTTACTTCATTTTATCAAATTTTGGGCTTCCGACAAATTTTGGGTTCCTTGAGCCTTGTTTCATTTTCCCTTTTTGGATAAAATAGAAAGATACTCAATTAAAATTGATAATTATGCTCACATTCATCCCATAAAGGAGAATAGTCATGAAACTTAACAAATACCTCCCGGCTCTGATCGCTGGCCTTATGTCCCTCGGCGTCTTGGCTGACGTCCTAATCAGCGAATTCACCTACGACGCTAAGAAGCCTTTTAAGAGCGACGACTGGGTAGAGATCTGCAACTACGGCGACGGCGCCGTCGATGTCTCCGGCTGGAAGCTCGGCGACGATAAATACGAAGACGGCGGCACCCTTTTCACCATTCCGGAAGGCACGACGTTGGCCTCCGGCGAATGCGTGGTCCTCTATTCCGACGCGGCCTTCACGGCTATCTACCCCAACGTTACGAACATTCTGGGCCCCACCGGCATAGGTTTCAGCAAGAGCGACGACGCTGTCGTCCTGCTTGACAAGACCGGCAAAGTCCAGCACAAGATCGAATACTCCACTATCTCCGACGGCGGCGAATGGCCGGACGGCTCCGCTTACTCCAACGTTCTTGTTTACCCTTACGCCGACTACAACAACACCTGGCAGACCTGGTCCGTCAGCTCCGCTGAAGGCGGCTCCCCGGGAACAAAAAACAGCGAGACCTGCGGCCTCTACGTAGGCAAGCACAGCCGCAACCCCAACGCCCCGACCTCCGTCACTTCCCCTGAGATCCACATCTGGGCCTATGACAACAGCCGCGCCGACAAGCAGGTGCAGAGCGCCAGGATCTATTATTCCACCTCCGAAAACGGCGAATACACTTACAAAAACATGACGCGCCTGGAAGGCAACGAATGGGTCTGCAGCCTCCCCGCCATGGAAGAAGGCACCACCGTCTTCTATTACGCCTTGGTCGAGGACGTGAACGGCAAGACTTTGAGAAAGTACTGGAACGCCTACAGGGCTCCTTATATGTACGTCGTGACCAACGATCCCGTTTATTCCGGCATCGTCATCAACGAGATAATGTACCAGTGCCTGGACATCGCTTACACCAACTCTAAGGGCAACTGCAAGAACTACGAGTACGTCGAGCTCTTCAACCGCACCGACGAGGACATCGACGTCAGCTACTGGCGCTTCGAGACCGAGGATGACAAATACCGCCTGCCCAAGGATACCATCCTGGGCGCCGGGGAATTCCTTCTCATCACCGACCGCAAGGAAGCCATCGAGACCGTTTACGCCCTCCCTGTCGGCGCCGCGATCTATGAATTTGATTTCGGCCTCTCCAATGCGGGCGACACCATCTACATTCAGAACGCCAACGGGCAGGAAGTCGATTCCGTCACCTACCGCTCGACCGCTCCCTGGCCGACCGGCTGCGCGGGACTTGGCCCCTCTCTGGAACTGAGCGATCCCAACGCCGACAACACCCAGCCCAACGCCTGGGCCTCATCCGTTGCGATATACGGAACGCCCTGCGAAATGAACAGCGTGCCCGAACCGGCTTTCGCCTTAATGACCCTGCTGGCTCTTGCCTGCGCCTGCCTCAGAAGGTAGTTTGAGAGTCATAAAGTGTGGCTTTGGCTTAGATATTTCCTCATAATCGCCATTTCCGGCGTCGTTCTGTATTTCGTATTGCAGACCGACGTCGCCGCTTTGAAGTGTCCCTTCGAGCTCGAAGCTTCCGAGCAGTGGACCATCCAGCAGGAAAGGCCGGGCGACTTTATCGCCAAGCACCTCAAAGGCCGCATGCAGGCCCTGGCCGGCGTCACAACTTTCCGCTTCGAGCGCTACGACGTTGTCAATACGGAATTGGCGCCCGGCATCAAGGAAGGGTCGCTGGTCAAGGCCGGAGACCACGTCCTGACCTTCCGCTCCCTCTACGACGAATCCCAGAAAAAGATGCTCCAGGCCAAGGTCGAAATGTACCAGGCCACGCTTGACAATCTCTTGTCCGGCGAACTGCAGAGCCGCGTCACGGAGGGCGAAAGGCTGGTCACGCTGGCCTACACGAATTACTACAGCTACCTGCCATTGGTGGAACGCCGCAGGGAGCTTTTCAACACCGGCTACATCTCCAACGACGAGGTTCAGCAGCTTGAGGAGGAGCTGAACAGCCGCTTCGCCGAGATCGCCGTTGCGGAAGCCGATCTGAACGCCAGAAAAATGGCCTGCTCATCCAACGTCATCAATACGGCCAGGGCCGAGCTCAAAGTCGCTCAGAAAGAGCTTGAGATGGTCAACGACCGCCTGGCGGCCAGGACGATAACAACTCCAGTTTCCGGCCGCGTAACGCAAGTCTCCCTTGACCCGGAGATCAAGACCATCCTCAGGGTGGTCAACGAAGATCCCATCTACGCCCGCGTGGTGGCGCCGCTGAATTTCTCCAACGAGATCCAGCCCGGCCTCGAAGCTGTCCTGTCATTCCACAACGAGGATCTGACCGTCACCGGCAAAGTGGAATCCGTTTCCATCGTTCCGGTCCCCTTGATGGGCCTTTCCGTCGTGCACGCTCTCATTCCCATCAGGGACGTCCCCTTCTCCGCCATCTCCTCCATGACCGGCGAAGCTTCCATCCCTTCCATCAAGATCGATCCTTTCCACTCCTCGCTTGCGGCTCTCCGCGCTCTCTACGAGAAATTTAGCAACTCCCTTAGCAAGGAGTAAGAAATGGCGAATTTCCACGGCCGCTATGAGCTGAAGTATTTTCTTCCCTACGACCTTATCGACAAGGCCATAGAGTTCGCCTCGCCTTACGTCCAGCCCGACCAGCACGCCAAGCCCAACGGCCTGGGCGTCCCGGGCTACACCATCCGCTCCGTCTATTTCGACGACGACAACCTGACGCTCTATAAGGAAAAGCTCATTGGCTTGAAAGACCGGAGAAAATTCCGCGTCAGGGGCTACGCCAACGTCACGCCGGAAAACAACGTTTTCCTGGAAATAAAATACCGCTCCCGCCAGCAGGTCGGCAAAGACCGCGCGCCCATGAAACTCAGCGACCTTCAGGAGATCATGGACCGCAACAAGACTCTCGACGAGATGGAATTCCCAACCGACTATCTCAGAGCCAACGCCCATCGCTTCCTGCACAATTGCTTCGTCAAGGGCTACCGCCCCATGACGACCGTCATCTACGACCGCAACCCCTTCATCGGAAAAGACGACGGCGAAGTGAGGTTCACCATCGACACGAACCTTAGAGCCGTGGACCACTCCTACTCCTACACGCTTTTCGAGCCCTACGAGGAGGAGCAGATCAATCTTCCCGGAGCCATACTGGAACTGAAATTCGACCGCCTCATGCCGGAATGGATGCGGCGCTTTTTGACTAAATTCGAGATCACCCAAACTTCCATATCCAAATACGCGCACTGCATAGAAAAAGTCATATTGCGCGAGGAGGAAAGTTAATTTATGAATCAGACTGCCGAATATGAAATGATGCAGTGGACGCTGAACGCCCTGGCGCCGACCACCTGGATAGACGTGGTCAACAACTTCGCCGTCTCAGCGCTCTTCGCCCTGCTCTTGGTTCTCCTCTACCGCTTCTGCCGCGGCGTCCACGGCAACAAGACCTTCATGCAGACGCTCGTCATGATGGAGATCATCATAACGCTTGTCATGATGGTCATTTTGAACGTCAGGGGCTCGTCCGCCGTGGCCGTGGCCTTCGGTTTGATGGGCGCCATGTCGGTCGTCCGCTTCCGCACCATCATAAAGGACAACCGCGACACCGCCTTCGTCTTCATGGCCGTGGCTTTGGGCATGGCCGCCGGCACGGGCCAGCACAGGATAGGCGCCATAGGCTTTGTCATCATCTGGCTCTCCTTCGTCTTCACGGAATACACTCCCTGGAGCCTCCGCAAGAGAGAGGTCATCGCCAAGATCATCTTCAGCACCGAAAATCCCGAGAGCAAGCTTGACAGTGGCGCGGAGATCACAGGCCGCATGAAGCAACTCGGCACCTCCATAAAGATGCTGCACTCCCGCACCATAAAATCCGGCACCGCCATCGAGGCAACATACTCCTTCCGCCTCAGGTTCAGAGTGACGGAAGAATACGCCACCGCGCAATTGATGGGCCTTAAGTGCGTGGAATCCGTGAGCCTCTTCTCACCTTCTGAAGTCGAGGAGCCCTGACATGAACGCTTATCGCAAAGCCGCGGACGCTCTGGCGATCGTCGTCCTTCTCTGGGCCATCGCCATGCTCATAGCCTTCGCGCCCCGATTCGCCAATTTCACCTCATTGCATGAGGAAGCCGTAGCGGCCTTCCAGAACGCTCCCACCCTCACAAACGAACTGAAAGCCAACGTCATTAAGCTCTGGAACGCCGAAGCCGCCTCAAACGGCCTTCTCGTCATCAGCTGGAGCGGCTTTGCCGCCGCCGAACTGATCCAGGTCGTCTTAGCCTTCATAGCGCGCCAGAAGGAAAAACAGAATGCCTGACCGCGAACCCAACGCTTACGAAGAGATCGTAGCAGCAACCCCAAAAGGCAGCAAAAAATTCTGGACTGAGATCCCGGATGACTACCAGAGCATGGTTTTAAGCTCTCTTAGAGCCCGTATAGCGGGCTGCAACCTGGGAGCCATAGTGGAAGGCTGGTCCCTTGAAAAAATGGAAAATTACGCCAAGGAGATCGGCGTCCCCTATCCCATGACGGACTACTGGCCCTCCTCCCCGGACCCCGAGGAGCCCCGCTACATCCACGGCAGGAACCGCCAGTACACCAAAGGAGAGATGAGATATTCTCCCGTGGACGACGACACCACCTATACCATCCTGGGACTCCTCATCGCCGAGGAAGCGAAAAACTTTCCTTTCGCCCTGAGCGACGTGGCGGAAGCCTGGCTCAAATATCTGCCCATGGCCTGCACCGCCGAGAAAGTGACCCTCGATAATCTCAAGGCCGGCGCCGCCCCTGAAAAGGCCGCGGAAATAAACAACCCTTACGACGAGTGGATCGGCGCGGACATCCGTTGCGACGGCTTCGCCTACATGGCTCCCGGGAACCCGAGATTAGCCGCCAAATTAGCCTACACCGACGCCTATCTGAGCCACCGCAAAAACGGTATCTACGGGGAAATGTATTTCGCCGCCGTCATCAGTTCCGCCTTCGCCCTGAAAGATCCCAAAGCAGCCCTGGAAGCGGGGCTGCTTGAGATACCGGAAAACTGCGACCTTGCGGAAGCGGTAAAATGGGCGCTTTCCCTTTACGGCAAAGTAAAAGATTACAGAGAAGCCGCAAAACTGGTCGATGAGCGCTTCCCCAAAATGTCCCCTGTGCACACCATCAACAACGCCTGCCTGACAATATTCGCCCTTGGCCTCGGGCATGAGACGAAATCAATCGACACCGTGATCTCGCAGTGCGTCGCCATGGCCCACGACTGCGACTGCACCGCCGCCACCGCCGGATCGATCGCCGGCGCGGCCTGGGGGATCGCTTCGCTCTCCCCGCACTGGTACGAACCCTTCAACGACATCCAGGAAAGTTATCTCATAGGCCGCCGCGTCTTCGGCATCGAAGACCTCTCGTTCCGCTTCGCCGCCCAGGCGCGCCGCCATCTCGCTCTCTAGTGGGAAGAATATTTTTTGTCCAACTTTTTCCAAGCTTTCTTTAGCTCTATCGTCTTCCCGCCTTTCTCCACTTCTTTTTCGGCTTCAAAAATTGCCTGGTCTATCTTGCTTATTCTAACAAGGCGGTCATACAGTTCAGCGCTCATGATGACAAGATCGCTATAACCATTTTTCGTCACGAAAATTGGTTCTTTTTTATTGTGAGCCATTTCTGAAATTTCGCTGGTTTTTCTTAAGTCTCTGATGGGTATGATCGTCGGCATATGATATAACCTCCTTTTATGATTATGACATAATTATATCATAATTGAGTCACAGACCTTTTGCTTGATTATTTTATGCTGCGTGAGTTTTCTTCAATTGCAAATCTTATCAGATCCGGTCTGCTTTTTATAGCTTTTTGGCAAAAACTATCATTATAGGTATTCAATGTAGGAAAAAAGAGACAAAAAACGCACGCCGATAGGCGTGCGTTTTAAAGTAGTCTTTCTCTTTTATTCTAGCTGGTGAATTCTTTGTGCACGCGCTTGAGTTCTTCGGGGATGTTGATCTTTTGCGGGCATTTTTTCAGGCAGGCGCCGCATTCTACGCAGGCGTCGGCGCGGGAGCCTTTTTCGAGCTGGAAATACTCGCGCTGCGACATCCACTTTACA